>JAISRD010000218.1 GCA_031273835.1 Treponema sp.
CTCTACCCCGATGCCATGGGGGTAAGGAGGGCCCTTGAGGACGCCCGTTCCAGGGTGCTGGATCTGATCGGCGGGGCGGGACGGATTATCTTTACCGGCAGCGGTACGGAGAGCGTCAACCTTGCCCTGCGTTCCGCCGTGTCCGCCTTCCGAGGTTCTCCGGGGCGTATACTGATCTCGGCGGTGGAACATCATGCGGTCCTGAACTGTGCCGATTCGCTTGGATCCGGGGGGTTCGTCGTCGAACGGCTGCCGGTTGACCGTTACGGCGTCGTTTTACCGGATACCCTGAGGGCCCGTATGGGGTCCGGCGCGATCCTTGTATCCATAATGTCCGTCAACAACGAGACCGGCGCAATCAATGACACGGCGGCGCTGTGCCGTATCGCCCATTCCGGGGGCGCAAAGTTCCATACCGACGCGGTACAGGCCCTGGGCGTCCTGCCCATAGCCGCGGAAGATCTGGGGGCGGATTATATCAGCGTATCGGCCCACAAAATTTACGGTCCCAAGGGGGTCGGGGCCCTCTACGCCGCGCCCGGCGCGCCCCTCTCACCGATAATAAGGGGGGGGAGCCAGGAAGGCGGCCTCAGGGCCGGTACGGAAAACGCCTCCGGCATAGCCGGTTTCGGTCGCGCTGCGGAAATTCTGCATGAACGCCTTGGGGAAGACGCGGCGCATCTAAGCCGCCTGAAACGGATCTTTCTTGAGGAAACGACGGGCATACCGGACCTGATCGTCAACTCCCCGCCGGAGGGCGCGCCCCACATAATCAATATAAGCGCCGCCGGGGTCGAAGCGGAGGGCTGCCTTCTGCGGCTGAGCATGGCCGGGGTGCTCGCCTCAATGGGGGCTGCCTGCAATTCCTCATCGGTGGATCCCTCCCATGTAGTCGAGGCCATAGGCGTTCCCGATGAGTACAAGCGCGGTACCATGCGCTTCTCCTTTGGGCGGGACAATACCGGGGAGGACGCCTCCCGCGCCGCCCACGAACTGGCTTTGGCCATAGCGAAGTCCAGGTAACGCGGTTACCGCCCCTTGTATTATTTTATATTCCCCCCCATATTTGGATTATGCTGATCCTCCTTAAAAACTTCCGTATTGTTGATGAAACTACCGACAGCCCCGGTTCCGTGTTTATTGAGGACGGCTTTATACGCGGGCTCTCAGGTCCTGACGCCCGGCCGGAGGGCGCCGCGCTGGTTCTTGACGGAGGGGCCCCTCTTTCAGGCGGGGCGCGGCTTGTGCTGATGCCGGCCTTCGTGGACCTTCACGCCCATTTCCGTGATCCGGGCGCTTCCGGGCAGGGGGGGCCTGGTTCGGAAAGCGGCCTTCCCGCGGAGTGCATAGAATCCGCCTGTCTTGCCGCGGCGGCGGGGGGTTACGGGACGGTGGTGTGCATGGCGAATACCAGGCCGCCCGTCGACAGCTATGAAAAAGCCGCGGCCCTCAAGTCCCGTTCCGACGCGCTGGGGCTCATCGATCTGTTCCCGGTCCTGTCCCTGACCCGGAACATGGAGGGAAAGGATATCTCGGTGCTGACAAAACTCCCCACGGCCCGTAAAAATACCGGCTTTATCCGCCTGCTTTCCGAGGACGGCAGGGATGTGTCCGACGACGGCCTTTTCTTCGCGGCCCTTACCGAAGCCGGACGGGCGGGGATTCCCGTTTCCTGCCACTGCGATCTGGGCGGAGAGGAGGCCGCGGTCCGCCGGGCCATCGGCCTTGCAGCCAGGGCGGGGGCTCGTATCCACATCGCCCATGTTTCTACCGGAGAGACCGCGGATTTAATTAGAAACAAAAAAACGGAAATGAACCATACCCTAAGCTGCGAGGCGACGCCCCATCATCTGGCCCTGACCGAAGGGGACGCCGCCGCGCTGGGCAGGGAATCCTTCGGTAAAGTGAGCCCCCCCCTCCGCAGTGAAGAGGACAGGCTTGCCGTGATCGAAGCCCTTATTGACGGGACCATCGACGCCATTGCCACCGATCACGCCCCCCATACCCGTTCCGGCAAAGAAGGGGGGGCGCCGGGCTTCTCGGGCCTTGAGACGGCCTTTGCCGTCTGCTATTCTACCCTTACCGCGCCCCGGGTTCGGGAAAGCGGATCGAATCCGCCGCGGGAAAACAGGACGCCGGGGGGGAATAGAAAATCCGGCATTAGCCTTTCAAAACTCTCCTCGCTGATGAGCGCCGCTCCGGCCCGCATACTGGGACTGGACGGCGGTACCGACGGCCTTGGGGGACGGGGCCGTATCGCTCCGGGTTACCGGGCGGATATTTGCGTTGCGGACCTTTCAGTTTCCCGAATTGTGGAGAGCGAAAACTTCATGTCCAGGGGAAAAAATTCCCCCTTTGTGGGACGGAACATGAGGGGTGGAATCGTTCTGACCATTCACGGCGGCCGCGTTGTGTATGACCGCCTTTTTGCGGGGGCCCCTTAATGTACAATATGGACAGGCTCTTTGAAGCCGTTGCCCTGCGCGGTCATGTCTGCGTGGGTCTTGATACGGCGGCGGATTATATTCCCCCGGCCCTGCTCCGCCGGGCCGCCTCGGACGCCGAAGCGGCGGCGGAATTTAACCGGGCGATCATAGACGCCACGGCGGATATTGCGGCGTGTTATAAGGTTCAGATTGCCTGCTACGAAGCCATGGGCCTTGCGGGATTGCGGGCCTATGCGGAAACCCTGGCGTTTATCCGGCGGCGGGGGAGTCTGGTTATCGCCGACATCAAGCGGGGGGATATCGCCGATACCGCCGCCCAATACGCAAAAGCCCACTTTGGGGGCGAGTTCGAGGCGGACTTTGTTACCCTTTCGCCCTATATGGGTATGGATACCCTGGAACCCTGGCTGGCCTATGCCGCAAGCCGGGGTAAGGGGGCCTTTGTACTGATGCGTACCAGCAATAAGGGTATGCGGGATTTTGAATACCTGGAACTGGCCGGGCCGGTCGATTCCGTCTGCGGGCCCGGCGCCGGGCCCGAGACAGCCGGGTCCAAAACGGACGGCGGGGTACATCCCGCCGCCTCGCCCCGCCGCCTCTACGACGCCGTGGGGGAAAAACTTTCCGCCCTGGCCCGGTCCCATAGGGGCGGTTCCGGTTACGGCGCCTTCGGGGCGGTTATAGGCTGTACCGAACGGGAGGAAGCCGCCGCGATACGCCGGACTTACGGGGACCTCTTTTTTCTTATCCCCGGTTACGGCGTCCAGGGGGGAACGGCGGATGACGCGGCCCTGCTCCTGCGGGACGGCAACGGCGGGGTGATCAACGCGTCCCGGTCCATACTCGGCGCCTGGAAAAAAGCCCCCGGCGTTCCGTCTGGCGCTGAGAACCAGGCCTTTGCCGCCGCGGCGGCCCGTGAAGCGGTCATAACAATGCGGGACGCGATACAAGCCGCGGGGCGTACTTCTCAGGCCGTGTTATAACTGTAACGCCCATAGCAGGATAACTCCGGTACCATGACCGCCCCTCCGGCGGGTCCCGGATTATTTGTTTGGTAAATATGCAGGGTCCAGGCGAGGCAGTCCTTACTCCCATTCAATGGTGGCGGGGGGCTTGCTGGAAATATCGTAGCCCACCCTGCCTATGTCCTTAACCTCATTGGTGATAAGGGTGGCAATTTCTATAAGATCCTTTGGTGGAAAGGGGTATACGTCGGCGGTCATTCCGTCGGCGCTGATAACGGCCCGCAGGGAAAGAACCCAGCCGTACCTGCGTATATCTCCGGCGACGCCCACCGAGCGTATGGGGAGGAGTACCGCAAAGGCCTGCCAAATTTCGTCGTAGAGGCTGCGGCCCTCCGGGTTTTTACCCGGCGCGGGCCGGCGTTTCAGCTCTTGTATAAAAAGGGCGTCCGCCTCGCGGAGTATGGCGCATTTTTCCCTGGTCACTTCCCCCAGTATGCGTACCGCCAGCCCCGGACCGGGAAAGGGATGCCGCCTTACCACGTCTTCATCCACCCCAAGAAGCCGTCCCAGGGCGCGGACCTCATCTTTGTACAGTTTGTCCAGGGGTTCGATGATACGGCCTTCCCTGCGTTTGGCGTCGACCAGGGGGCTCCCTACATTGTGGTGGCTTTTAATCACATGGGCCTTGTTACCCACCCCCTTGCCGCTTTCAATCAAATCGGTATAGAGGGTTCCCTGGGCAAGGTAATAATTTTCCGGCAGTCCCAGCCGGGCCGTTTCCCGTTCCTGTATGGTGATAAAGAGATCCCCTATGGTTTTACGCTTTACCTCCGGTTCAGTTAAACCCTTGAGGGCGGAAAGAAATTCATCTTCGCACATGACAAGGTACAGATTCTTCGCGCCGAGTTTTTCCAGGGCGGCCCTTACTTCCCTGGTTTCGTCCTTACGCATAAGGCCCGTGTCCATATACATAAGATAGACCTGATGGGGATCGAGGGTTTTGAGGAGCAGCGCCGCCGCCACGGTGGAATCCACCCCGCCTGAAATAAGGAGCAGCACCGGCGCACCTGAGGTTCTCGCGGTAAGATCCTCCCGTACCGTTTCTACATAGGCCGCCATGGTCCAGCCCCTGGTACAGCCGCAGATCCCGAACACAAAGGAGGATAGTATCTCCGTACCCCGTTCGCAGTGGCTTACCTCCGGGTGAAACTGCAGGCCGTACCAGGGCTTTGTTTCATGAACCACCACGGCGGGATAGCCGGTTTCGCTGGTTCCCTTCTCGACAAAACCGGGGGCCAATTCCGTGAGGGTATCGCCGTGGCTCATCCAGGCGGTAAAAGTTACGGGCCTCCCCCTTCTCCGTCCCGCCTTTACGGTAACTTTAACGCCCCCGTATTCCCGCCGGGGAAGGGGCTCCACCCTGCCGCCGTTGTCAAAGTTCATCCGCTGGAGGCCGTAACAGATCCCCAGCAGGGGAAGGCCGCAGCTATAGATACGCCGGTCCGGGACGGCTCCTTCGGGGGTATAGACCGATTCGGGGGAACCTGAAAGTACGATGCCCCGCAGCGATCCGTCATGCGGCGATTCGCCGTGCGCGCCCTGCGGCGGTACGGAAGCCGCGGGGGATGTACCGCGTGATCCAAGGATCGCCCCCAAATCCGCGTTGCCGGGAAGTATTTCGGTATATACCCCAAGTTCCCGTATGCGCCGGCCGATAAGCTGGGTTGTCTGGCTGCCGAAATCAAGAATCAGTATTTTATCCATAACGCCCGAATACCCGCATATCTTTCTCCCAGCGCAGCCCTTTAGGGCTTAACCCCTCCAGGGACTCTTCCTGATGATCGTCTCTTTTCTGTCATAACCCACCGAAACTATGCCGATGGGGGTTTCGCAGAAGCGTTCGATAAACTCAATATACTCCATGGCAGCCGTGGGAAATTCCTCGTAGTTAAGGCAGCCGGAAAGTTTCCGTTTCCAGCCCGGAAAAGAACGGAGCACCGGCTCCGCCGCGTTAAGATCGCTGATGGAAGCGGGAAAATCTTCTATCACCCGGCCGCCGATACGGTAGGCTACGCAGGCTTTGATTTCATCCAGGGTGTCATAAACATCAAGATGGGTCATCACCAGGGAATCTATGGAATTGGTAAAGCAGGCATAGCGAAGGGCCACCAGATCCAGGTAGCCGCAGCGCCGGGGCCGGCCTGTGGTAACCCCGTATTCCCTGCCTGTATTCCGGACAAAACGGCTCAGAGAAGCTTCACTTTTCCGGGAAACTTCACTGCTTCGGGAAGCCTCACTTCCTTCATCTTCATCGAATTCACTGGGAAAGGGACCGTTACCGACCCTGGTGGAATAGGCCTTAAAAACCCCCAGTATTTTGTCCAGCGCCCTGGGTCCCACACAGCCTCCGACGGCCGCTCCGGCGGCGCAGGACATACCGCTTGACACATAGGGATAAGTACCGTTGTCCAGATCAAGGAGAACCCCCTGGGCGCCCTCAAAAAGTATCTGGGCGTTACAGTGGTGTTTAATAAACGAGGCAAGATCCACCGACATGGCCTTGAGCCGGTCCGCATGGGGTTCAAGAAATTCCCTGTCGGAACTTTCAAGATCATCCATTTTTTCCTTCCAGGAAAGATCCGCTATGCGTATCCCGTCCCGGTCGCTTTTCATGGAATAGGTGATCCCAATACCCCTTCCGGTGGTGCCTATGGGTTTCTTCCGGCCGGCGTCCCGCTGTTTGTCAATTTCGATGTAACGGGGAAGTACAAGATGGGCCCGGTCGGAAATAAAAACCCGGCCTTCGGTTTTTATGCCCCGGTCATTAAGCATGGAAAGTTCGCTGAAAAGGGCCTGCGGGTCTATCACCATACCCGCCCCAAGAACCACTATTTTATCG
This sequence comes from Treponema sp., assembly GCA_031273835.1. GTDB lineage: Bacteria > Spirochaetota > Spirochaetia > Treponematales > Breznakiellaceae > JAISRD01. The sequence continues at coordinate 6,312 of JAISRD010000218.1, forward strand.
GGGTACAGAATGCCGGAGGGAATAAGATGCAGGGCATATTCCTCGCCGCCTGAGACGATGGTATGCCCCGCATTGGCCCCCCCCGAAAACCGCACGATAATCTGGGCTTCATTGGCCAAATAATCGACAATTTTGCCCTTGCCTTCATCGCCCCATTGGGCGCCTATGATTACGACTTTCATTTATACACAACATGGTATATGAAAAGCGGGGTATTAACAAGCGATATAAGCTTTAGAGCGGTCATTAACAGCTTTTCACCGTTCATGGTACTACGATCTGGAATAGTTGGGGGCCTCCTGGGTAATGGCGACATCGTGGGTATGGCTCTCCCGCCAGCCTGAGTTGGTGATGCGGACAAATTTCCGGTACCGCTTTAACGCTTCAATATCCTTACAGCCGCAGTAGCCCATGCCCTTGCGGAGTCCCGATACAAGCTGGAACAGGAAGGACTTGAGCTCCCCCTTGTAGGGTACGCGGCCCTCGATTCCTTCGGGAACGGGTTTTTCGTCCTTGCCGATCTGGTAGCGGTCTCCGGCGCCGTCGTTGAGGGCCCCCAGGCTCCCCATACCCCGGTATTCCTTAAAGATACGGCCCTCATAGAGTATTTCCTTTCCGGGCGCTTCCTTAAGCCCCGCAAAGAGGCTCCCTATCATCACCGCGTTGGCCCCGGCGCCTATGGCCTTGGTAATATCCCCGGAGAATTTGATTCCGCCGTCGGCAATGAGGGGGATATGGTACTTTGCCGCTTCTTCGGCGCAGTCCCAGACGGCGGTAAATTGGGGTACGCCGATGCCGGCCACGATTCTTGTGGTACAGATGGAACCGGGGCCTATGCCTACCTTTACCGCGTCGGCGCCGGCATCGATAAGCCGCCTGGTCCCTTCCCTGCGCGCCACATTTCCCCCGATTACGGGCACCTGGTATTTTTCCTTTATTGCCGTAACGGCCTTCATTACATTCAGGGTGTCTCCGTGAGCGGTATCAAGTACCACATAATCAACCATGGCCTTTTTCAGCAGGGGCATGCGGACCGTATAGTCCTGGGGGGAAACGGCGGCCCCCACAATGAGCCGGCCTCCCTTATCTGCGGCCGCCCTGGGATAAAGGGCGTGCTTTTCCATATCCTTCACCGTAATAAGCCCCTTAAGACGCCCGTTCTGGTCCGTTACGGGGAGTTTTTCTATACGGTGTTTGTCGAATTTCTCCCTGGCCTCGCTTACCGTAGGTTCTCCCTGAACTACTATGGGATTCCTCGTCATCACCTCGGTTACATTGAGGGTATCGTCGCTGCAAAAACGGAGGTCCCTGTTGGTGATGATTCCCACCAGCCTGTCTTCGGTGTCCAGCACGGGCATGCCGGAAACGTTAAAGCGGTCCATCACCAGCTTGACATCCCGGATGGCGGCGTCTTCCCCCACGGTAACCGGAGATGCTATCACCCAATTAAGAAAACGCTTGACATTGGCAACCTGGTGGGCCTGTTCTTCCGGGCTCAGGTTGCGGTGTATTACCCCGCTGCCTCCCTCCAGGGCTATGGCGATGGCAAGTTTTTCTTCCGTTACCGTATCCATGGCGCTGGAAATCACCGGTACGTTAAGCTTTAAGTCCGCGCAGAGGACCGTGGTGATATCGCAGTCCCGGGGCAGTATGTTACTGTATTCGGGAAGCAGTAATACGTCGTCATAGGAAAGGGCTTCTTCAAACATTGAGTTCCTCCATAAGTTTTTTGTATTTTTCCGCAAGTCCGCGGGCTTTTTTCACCGAAAGGCCGTTGTACCTTTCCGGTTTTTCAAACCACCACAGGGCGGTTTCCTCTGGCGGGCCAGCGGAATCAGGTCCGTCCCGCGTCTCCGCCGGGCCGGCTTCGCCTGAAAGCAGGCCCAGTTTGGAGAGCTGTCCCCCTATGGCCCGCAGTACCGCCGGTTCCGAGGCCAGGGCTTCGGCAAAGCTGGTTTTTTCCCCCTCGGCCTTAAGGGTGATTTTCCGTATTATCTCGTGGGCGTCGGAAACCCCCGATTCGGCAAGGAGTATATAGGCCGGTTCGGCCAGGATGCCGCCGGGGATGCCGCCGGCCCCGCCCCGGAGATTGGCGAGGCACCGTTCCCTGTCGGCCCCAAGGTCCTTTATTACCGCCGTCATGCGGCTCACCGCAAGACAGAAACCGGCCGTATAATCGGCAATAAAACGCTGGCTTGCGGAATTGGAAAGATCCCGCTGGTGTTCACTGATCTGGTCCATGTAAAAGCTTACCACCCTGGGCATAAAGGCCTTCCAGAGGCTTTTTACATGTTCAGAATTCCAGGGGTTGCGCTTTTGCGGCATGGTGGAAGAACCCACCTGGTCCGCGGCAAAGCCCTCGCGGAGCTCCCCTATTTCGGTACGCTGGAGATTGCGGAGATCGTCCGCCAAATTGGCTATGATCCCAAAGGCGGTATTGTACTCCAAAAGAAGCCTCAAGAGATATTCGGGCTCCACCAATTGGGTGGAATGTTCCGAAGCTTCAAGGCCCAGTTCGGCCAGGTAAAGCCTCTCCAGTTCCTCCGGATCGGAAACGATCATGCTTGCCGCGTTGTAGGCCCCGACGGCTCCGGCAAGTTTCCCCCTAAGCTGCCCGGCAAGGCGCTTGATTTCCAGGATCGATTTACCCAGCCGCGAAACATATTCGGCAAAGGCGAAGCCCACGGTGATGGGGACCGCGTGCTGGCCGTGGGTACGGCCCGCCTGGGGGGTTTCCGCTTCCCGCTCGACAAAGGCGCAGAGCAGTAATTCAAGCCGGACCAGGGCGGGAAGCGCAGCCTTAAGACAGCAGCCCTTCATGCGGCAGGCCAGGGAAGTATCAAGGATGTCCGCGCTGGTGGCTCCCAGGTGTACCAGGGGGGCAAATTCGGCGGGAACCTTTTTCTTTAACACATTGACCAGGGCCCGTATATTGTGGCGGGTCTTATCTTCCTCCGCGTACACTTCGGCGGGGTCCACCCTGTCCCCGGCGGCCCGCAGGGTATCCCGCAGTTCCGCCGTTAACGCCTTGCCGCGAAGGCTCAGGTGGGCGTTGACAAGGGCAATTTCCGCCTTTACGCAGGCAGCGATGGAAGCTTCCTCGGAAAGCCAGGACGAGAGGGCCTCAAACAGGGGCCGTTCCGAAACCGAATAACGGTGGTCCAGGGGGGAGATGTTTTGAAAAATATCGCGGGTTTCCATACCAGACTATGACATACCCAGCCGGTCTTGTCCAGAACCGCTTACCACTCTACCCCGAAACCACGGTAACCCCTGGGATCCCTATCCTCGGTATCCACCCCGTCCACACGGGCAAACTGCGGCCCCCTGTGAAGCCAGCGGAGAAAGGCCTCAAGCTTATCCGCCCCGCCTTCCGCCCAAACTTCCACATCGCCGTTTTCGGCGTTGTATACCCAGCCCGCCAGGCCTAGACGCTCCGCCTCTCTGATCGCCGAATACCTGAATCCGACCCCCTGAACCCTGCCCCTGACCCGGGCGTAAAAGGCCCTGGTTCCGTCCTTGCCGCTCATACCGGCGCTTCCTCTTCACGGTACATTTCGGTATAAGCTTCGATATGCGCTTCAACGGCGGCGGGGGAAAAACCCTCCGCCCTGAGCCGGGACCGAAGGCCCGTCTCAGGTAAACCGGGGGCGTTTTTTTCAAGGAAGCGCCGGAGCAGCCCTGTTTCGGTCTCCGGGGGAAGGGCCGTCCTCAGGGCCTCCTTAACGGTATCCTGATCGATCCCCTTGGCGCTCAGTGCGGCCAGGAGAAAACGGGGGCTCTTGGCGCCCCGGCTTACGCGGGACCTGAGCCACAGTTCCGCGTAGCGGCGGTCGTTTACCAGATCCAGACGGATAAGCCGGGCAAGCACGGCCTTAACCGCGGCGCGGCTGTGTTTTCTCTGTTCCAGTTTGCGGGAAAGCCCCGCGCCGCACTGTTCGGCCCTTATGATAAGGCGCAGGGCGGCTTTTTCGGCGGCAAGGCAGAACTGGGAAAAGCAAAGGGCCTCTTCCGCTTCGGCGGAAAGACAGGCGCCGGGGAGGAATCCGGATTTCAGGCCGTAAACTTCGGGTTTCCCCCCGCGGAAAGCTTCCCGCAGTTCCGGGGGGAGATAGGCTTCATGGATTATCAGATCAAGGACGGAAGAGGAACCGCCTGAAAGGCGGATCTTATAGACACCGGGCTCCGCTCCCGGTTCTACGGCTTCGATAACAAATACAGGGTCTTCCATTGAAATACCCCGGATTGGGCCTCCGCGGCAGCGCTTAAACGCCGGACGCGAAGCTTCCCCGTTATTTAGCGCTTACTGAACTGGAAGCGCCGCCGGGCTCCCCGCTGGCCGTATTTTTTCCGTTCCACCATACGGGAATCGCGGGTAAGGAAACCGCTGTTCCGCAGGGAAACGGCGTTGGCCTGGTCCACCTGGCAAAGGGCCCGGGCAAGGCCGTGACGGCACGCGCCGGCCTGGCCGTTGGAACCGCCGCCGTATACATTGATAAGTACGTCGTATTTGTTTTCCCCGGCGCTTACCATCAGGGGCTGGCGCACTATGATGGCATGCTCGCCCTGGGGGAAATAGCTGGCCAGTTCTTTGCCGTTTACCGTTATTTTGCCCGATCCGTCCCGAACATACACCCTGGCGACGGCGGTTTTCCTTCTTCCGGTACCAATTCCAAGATTCTTTATCACCGTGTTACCTCTTACAGATCGATAAGTTTGGGATTCTGGGCCTGATGGGGATGCCGGGACCCCGCATAGACCTTTACATTCTTAAGAAGCTTCCGGCCCAGGGGTCCCTTGGGGAGCATACCCTTTACGGCAAGCTGCATGGGGGAAGCGGGATGACGGGCGGAAAGTTTCTCATAATTAGCCGATTTAAGGCCCCCGACATAGCCGGTATGGTGGTAATAGATCTTCTGAACCGACTTGCGGCCGGTCAAAACCGCTTTTTCAGCGTTGATGATCACCACATAATCCCCCAGTTCCTGGTGGGGGGCAAAGATTGTCTTTTCCTTTCCCCGTACAATAGAGGCGGCCCTGGCGGCAACCCGTCCCAGAACCTTGCCTTCCGCGTCAATAACAAACCAAACCCGTTCAACTTTGGCGGGTTTAACAAATACCGTTTCCATCTTTATCCTTCAACCTTAAAAAAGTTCGCATTTAATAATGCCACGGCCCCGCAGCTCATGTCAAGTACGGAAAATACTAATGGGGTCAGTGGTTAAATTTGAGTCCCGCAGCGCGGCGCGGACCTTAACCCCGCCAGCTCTCCAGGGAGCGGAGCATGTATTCCCGCACATCCATGCCGTAAACCGTTTTGATAATGCCGCCGTTCAAAATATCGGCGGTGCCGCCGAAGGCGGCAAGGGTCCCCTCCGACAGGAGGGCGGTTTTTTCGCCGAAACGGCGGCAGAGGTTAAGGTCATGGATGACGGCGACGACCGTCTTGTTTTCCCTTTTTACCCAGCCCCGCAGGTAATCCAGCAGGCCTATTTGGTGTTTTAGATCAAGATGATTGGTGGGCTCGTCCAGGAGGATGATATCCGGGTCCTGGGCCAGGGTGCGGGCCAGGAATACCCGTTGAAGCTGGCCGCCGGAAAGTTCGCTGATAAGTTTATCCCGCACGTCGTACAATTCCAGGGTACGGAGGGCTTCCACGACGATCTCCCTGTCCCGGACGGATCGGCCCTTCAGGATCCCCCCGCTGTGGGCATAACGGCCCATCGCCGCGGTGTCGTATACCGTATAGGGAAAATACAGGGTCGAGTATTGCCCCAGGAGGGCGACGCAGCGGGCCAGTTCCCGCCGGGAATAGGAGGCGCTTTCCCTGCCGCGTATTTTTACGCTGCCCCGGAAGGGGAGCAGCCGGGCCGCCGCCTTGAGCAGGGTGCTTTTGCCGCAGCCGTTGGGCCCCGCAAGGCAGAGAATTTCCCCGGCCCCCGCCCGGAGGGAAACCCCCTTAAGCACGTCCTTTCCCGCCTCGTACCCGCAGTACAGATCCACCAGTTCCAGCATCAGCGCCGCCGGGAGGAGCCGCGGAAATACACCCAGGCAAAGAAGGGGGCTCCGATAATTGCCGTAACGGCCCCTACGGGAAGTTCCGAGGGGGAGATGATGATCCGCGCCGCCAGATCCGCCGCGCACATCAGGGAACCCCCCACCAAAAAGGACATGGGGATCACGTGGCGGTGCTTTGATCCGGTTATCCTGCGGGAAACATGGGGGGCCATGAGGTCCACAAAGCCGATTGCGCCGCTTAGGGCCACCGCGCTTCCGGTAAGCAGGGCGGAAAAGAAAAAGAGCTCCTTCCGTATCCTGGGGGCGTCCACCCCCAGGACCTGGGCCTCTTCCTCACCGAAACTCAGTATGTCCATTTCCCTGGTATGCCGCAGCACCCCCAGAAGTCCGGCTGCCAGGAAGGGCAGCATGATCCTCACGTAATTCCAGCCCCGGAGGGAAAAGCTTCCCAGCTGCCAGATAATGAGGTTCCGCGTTTCCTCCCTGAACAGGGCAAGCAGGGTGGTAAGCAGGGCGTTGACAAAGAGGGAAAAAACCATGCCGAAAAGGATGATCGTGTTATTTGAAAACTGCCTGTCGAGTTTCGCGGCCAGGGCGATGACGATAAAAACCGTCGCCAGGCCGAAGACAAATCCCGCCAGGGGCAGGGTAAAACTTCCCGCCAGGGCAAAGCCGCTTATCATCACCAAAGCCGCCCCCAGGGAGGCCCCGGAGGAGATCCCCAGTATATACGGAGAGGCAAGCTGATTTTTCAGTACCGATTGAAATACAGCGCCGCTCACCGCCAGGGCGCCGCCGGTGATAAACGCCAGTATAACCCGGGGCAGCCTGACGCTGCGTACAATGTAGGAAGCGCTGAATCCCACGGAAGAACTGCCCACGGCGGCGCTTAAGAGCATAACGGCCAGGGCGCAGAGCCCCGCCGCGGCGATTTTTCCCCAGGCCGGGATACCCTTACGGCCGACGCCCGGAACGCCGGTATAAGAAGCGGCGCCCCCGGCGGATGCAGGCCTAGTCATAGTACTCAGGGTATACCGCCCGGGCCATTTCCAGAAGGGCCTTTGTTATATGGTGGGTGGGCCGCGAAGAGGAATCGGCGTCGATACGGTGGATCGCGCCGTTCCGTACCGC
>JAISRD010000239.1 GCA_031273835.1 Treponema sp.
TAGTCATAGTACTCAGGGTATACCGCCCGGGCCATTTCCAGAAGGGCCTTTGTTATATGGTGGGTGGGCCGCGAAGAGGAATCGGCGTCGATACGGTGGATCGCGCCGTTCCGTACCGCCCGGATTTCCCCGAAGCCGGGCCTCCGTGAAAAAACTTCCCCCACATCTTCCCCCTTAAGAAAATCCGAATTGGTCAGGATCACCTCGGGATTTGCCGCGATGATTGCCTCGGCGCCGGGGGCGATCCAGCCCGTGCTGCCGGTGAAGATATTTTCGGCGCCGATGATTTCCAGCATTTCATGGAGGAAGGTTCCCCGGCCGAAGGAGACCATGTTGGGGGCCGGTGAAATTTCAAAATACACGGTTTTCTTTTTTTCTATGCCGGCCCCCACGGCGGCGGTCCTCTCCAGGGCGGCCTTCATCTCCCCGATCAACGCCGCTCCCTTTTCGGGAACCCCGAGCAGTTCGGCGATAAAGGCGATGTCCCGGTAGATTTCGGCTATGCCCCCCGTGGTGGGGATATAGGCCACGACGATACCCGCTTCCCGGATCAGACGAAAGGGATCTTCCCCGGCGGCCATGTTATGTTCGCTGGCGATGATCAGGTCCGGTTCCAGGGCGATGATACCCTCCGCGTCGGGATACAGAAAATCAATCATCGGCAGGGACCGGTCCAGCCCCGGCACGTCACGGGAGTATTTGTCAACCGCCGTAAGTTTTTCCCCCATCCCAAGGTCTATGATTATCTCGGTATTTGAGGGCGCCGAGGAGATGATACGCTCCGGGGGGGAGGAGAGGAGGAGTTCCCCCCCCATGGGATCGGTGATGATACGGCCCGCCCCCCGGTTAAGCGGCGGAGGACCTTCCCCGCCGCAGGAACCCAGCAGCGTCGCCGCGGGCAGGCCCACGGCAAGGAACAAAAGGAAAGGGGAAACAAAACGGGGGACGGAAAAAGAACAATCACCCACGGGGTCCTCCTCGGGATACGTACCTGACCCGGGGGGTTCCAACGGAATTTCAACGGAAGAAGACCGGAACCGGTCCCCGCCGTGTCTTTTGCCGGGCTTCAGGGGTAAAACACAAAGACCGTCTCCCGGCTTCCGGATCATCTTACTTAAGGCAAATCCTTGCGATTTGCGCGGCGCCTTCTCACATCTGCAATGGCGCCGCTTCCATCCCCGGTTACGGTGGCGGGACCGCCGCGGATTTTCACCGCGTTCCGAAATCTCTGCGGGGAACAGTATATGCCTCCTGAGGACGGATCGTCAAGCGGCGCGTTCAAGGCTGAATAGTTACTAAATATCAATCCATTTTGTACGGATTCAGGTATCATAGTATCTTCGTGGTTAAACGACCGCGCCGGACAGCCTGCCCCCTTCCTCGATAAGAAACGTTTCCCCGTTTTCCATGATCGCCGTGATGGTCGGGTCCCTGACCAGGCCGTCCAGGTGGATCAGGGAGGGGGCGTCGTTGTCGTAGTTGTGGCCTATGGCGAAATGGCAGGTTGAGAAGGCCTTTTCGTCCTCCAGCATGGATCCTGTGATCTTCGCCCTGGGGTTAAGGCCTATCCCCAGCTCGCCGATGTTCCGGGCGTTCCGGGCGTAAAGGGCCCCCTGGCCTTTGGGGAGCCTTCCGGTACGTTCGTATTCCAGGGCGTCCTGTTCCGCCAGGGCGATGGTTTCCCCCAGGGCCTCCCCGTCGGCGCCGCCGCCTATTTCCGTAACAAAGCCCCCCTCCACGGTACAGCGTATCGGCTCCTGTATGATGATGTCCCGGTTGTGGAGGCTGATCGATCCGTCGAAAACAATGATACCCCGGGCGCTGTTGTTTTCCGGGCTGATAAAACTTTCTCCCGCGGGGAGGTTCCCCCCCTGTCCGGGGAGGGAAAAATTGCCGTCGTCGGCCCTGGCCTCCCTGTTACGGAGCCCCAGGGTGATATCCGTACCCCCCGGGGCCGTTACATGGCAGGAGACCGCCGCGCTGAGGGCCGCGTTGATCAGGGCGCAGCGTCCGGCGAGGAGGGCATAATCAATCGGCACGGTCCGGATAAAGGATTCAAGGCTGACCCCGGGGGACCAAAAGGCCCGGCAGCTTTTTTCCCCGTAGAGCTGCAGGTGAAAAATATGATCCCACCGGACGCCGCCGCAAGTATAGGGTTCGGCAATGCCCTTTCGGTCCTTGCCGAGTTTTTCGGCGCTTATGGAAATAACCGCCTGGGGCCTTGACCGGAAGGCGGAAATCACCGCGGGTTCGGCAAAATCAAACTGGGTTTTTACCGGCTGGAACAGCATAACCGGAGCGGCGCCGCGCTCGCCGGCCGCCTCGTAGAGGGCCCTGGAAATTGCCTCCACATCGGGTTTGGGGTTGGTGATGATAAGAAGCCCCTCGCCCTTTTTTATCCTGAGCGCTTCGCCTACGGCAATGCGGGCCGCTTCTTCAAGGAGCGTTCTCTCCGGGGAGGCTCCTTCCCCATTTTGTACGCTTAAAACCATAGGGGACAGTATGGCCCATTACGGCGCCCTTGTATACTCAAGGGTTTTCCTTTATTTTTTAGGCGGATGAACCTTATCCTGTTTACCCCCGATGAACTGGGCAGAACCCTTTCCCGTATGGACAAAAGGGCGGTCCACCTGCTTAAGGTGCTTAAAAAAAAACCGGGTGATAGTTTTGACGCCGGGGTCCTGGAGGGTGATGTGGGGACGGGGATCATCGAAGCCCTGCGTCCGGGGGGTATCGTTTTTTCCCTCTCCCTTACCAAGAGTCCGCCCCCCCGCACCCCCCTGCGTCTTGGGGTGGGTTTTCCCCGGCCCATACAGCTTAAGCGGCTGCTCCGGGATTGTTCCAGCCTGGGCCTTGAGGCGGTGGACCTTCTGGGGACCGAACTGGGGGAAAAGAGTTACCGGGACACGAAGCTCCTCCATGACGGCGGCGCCCGTTCGGCGCTGCTGGAGGGGGCCGCCCAGGCCCGGGATACCCGGCTCCCTTCGCTGGGACTGTACCGGGACCTTGCCGCCTGGCTTAAGGACAGGCCCTGGGACGCCCCCGGCGGGGATTCGAAGGCCGGGCCCCTGCTCGCGGCGGCGGACAATGTAAGGCCCGAGGGCGCTTTCAGCAGCCTCGCTTCCCTGTGGGGCGGGGCGGTATTGGCGGTGGGGGCCGAACGGGGCTGGACCGACCGTGAGCGGGATATGCTGGAAGAGGCGGGCTTTGTGCGGCTTGCCCTGGGAAAAAGGGCCCTTCGTACCGAGACCGCCTGCGTTGCGGCGGCGGCGCTGCTCATGGAGAAGATGGACCTGCTGGGTTAGCGCCGTCGATGCCTCACGTCAAAATCTTACCGAGGGAAGATAAGATTTAACCACCAAGGGCACGAAGGGAAGATGAAGAATTAACCACAAAAAAGACGAAAGGAAAGAGGGAAAACCGCAAACACTATGCCGTCCACACTTCCAGTATACGCTGTTACCCGAAAAACTAAAAGCCCCCTTACTCTGCGGGGTAAGGGGGACCACGGACCACACGACGCGGGAGGGAGGGGGATTGGAGGAAGAGGAAAGGGAGTGGGAGAGAAGGCTTGAGAAATTGGCGGATTTGCGGCAGGATAGAAGTATGGACGAACCGGTGATCGAATACGATAAGGCTGCGTTCAGACATGGTTTTACGATAGGCGACATTGAATGGGCTATACGGACAAGCGTATTTGGCGAGCCGCTTATCGACGAAGGCGAGGGCACCTATATGCTGGTCGGCTTTGACCGTGCAGGTAATCTATTAGAAGTGGCCTACCGTGAACTGGACGATGGCTCATATTACGTATTTCACGCCATGAGATGCCGCCCCCAGTGGAGAACACATGCGGGTGTTTGATTGTG
>JAISRD010000037.1 GCA_031273835.1 Treponema sp.
GCGGTCCCCAGGGCGGTAAATTTGTCGGCGGGGATACCCCAGGCCGTCCGGGTGTCCGCGTCCAGCACTCCGATCCAGTTGTGGCACATTTCCAACTGCCCTGCCCGGGTAGAAGGAAGCCACCCAGCATGATGAGGCATAGCTTTCTCCTTCATATAAATTGAGATTTACGCCGGAAACACTTACCGGCGGTCTAAAAGCCGTTACGGATAAGCCAAAAGTAGTTACGGATGACTCAAAAGTAGTTACGGATGGGGAAATTTGGCCTTGAAAGGGGAAAAATGGGGATCTATTGAGCGGGGAATGTTCGCTTATCGGGTACCGGGTGGACGGACAGCCATAGTAACGGTAGAGAACTAAAGAAACTGGAGCGGGTAGCGGAGAAGTCCGTGGCGGAGATGGACAGCCGTGAACGGTGGGCATGTTTTTTCCGGTATTACGGGGAACGGAAGGGACTTATTGAGGAGATTGAGAGGGCAGAGGAGGGAATTGCCATGGCGGAACAGGTGGTACTGGATTTTACCGAGACGGAACTGGAACGTTTACGGGAGGACGCCCAGATCAAGTTTGAACTGGACGCCCAGGAAGAGCTGTTTGAGATGAAAGAAGACGCCCGGAATGAGGGACTTGCCTAGGGGCGGATGGAGGAACGGGAAAAGGCCTTAAGGGAAAAGCTGGAAAGCGCCCGGAATTTAAAGGCCCTGGGGCTTTCGATTGAGCAGATAAGCGCCGCGCTGTACCTTTCCCCGGAAGAAGCCGCCTCTTTATAGCCGATTGAATCTTTCCGCTTATTTCTGTAGTTTTGTTCTATGAGCAAAATACCCGTAGGTATACTCGGCGCCACCGGCATGGTGGGCCAGATGTATACGCGCCTCCTCGCTTTTCACCCGTGGTTTGAAACGGCCTATGTGGCCGCCTCTCCCCGCAGCGCGGGGAAGTCCTACCGGGAAGCCCTGGCGGGCCGCCGTTACCTTGACGGCCCTTCCCCGGCCTTTTCCGGGGAAGGATCGGGGGGGGAGGCGGACCTTCTCTCCTTAACCGTGGAGGACGCCAACGATGTGGGCCGGGCCGCCGCGGCCTTCAAGGCGGGGAACTGCGCCTTTGTATTTTCCGCCCTGGAAATGGATAAGGAAGAAACGAAAAAACTCGAGGAAGCCTATGCGGCGGCGGGAATTCCCGTGGTGTCCAACGCTTCGGCGAACCGCTGGGCCCCGGATGTGCCCATGCTTATCGCCGAGGTAAATCCTCATCACGCCGATATTATCCCCCTCCAGCGGAAAAACCGGGGCTGGGACCGGGGTTTTATCGTGGTAAAGCCGAATTGTTCCCTACAGAGTTATATGACCCCCCTTTGGGCCTTACTCAAGGCGGGGTATGAAGTCAAGCGCCTCCTGGTAACCACCATGCAGGCCGTTTCCGGCGCGGGCTATCCCGGCGTTCCCGGCTGGGACCTGATCGACAACCTCCTCCCGTATATTCCGGGGGAGGAAGAAAAGTCCGAGGGGGAACCCCTTAAAATACTGGGGGCCCTTAAGGACGGGGCCATCGTCGACGCGGCGTTCCCCGCGATAAGCGCCCACTGTAACAGGGTGCCGGTCAGCGACGGCCATACGGCCTGTGTAAGCCTTGAATTCGGGGCGAAAAAACCCTCCGTGGAAGAAGTAAAGCGCATCTGGACCGCCTTCCGGGGCCTGCCCCAGGAACAGGATTTCCCCATGGCCCCCCGGCGGCCCATCATCGTTCTTGAGGAACAGGACCGGCCCCAGCCCCGCAAAGACCGGGGGGCGGACAAGGCCATGGCGGTGAGCGTGGGGCGGGTTAGGCCCTGTAAGGTGTTTGATCTCCGCTTTACCGCCCTTTCCCATAATACGGTCCGGGGGGCCGCCGGGGGCGGGATTCTTAACGCGGAACTGTTGAAATACAAGGGATACTTAGGATGAGCGTAAAAACATTCCCCTTAAGCAGGGAAGAACTTGAAGCCCTCACGGAACTTTATCCCACCCCGTTTTACCTCTACGATGAACGGGGGATACGGGAAAACGCCCGGGCCATACTCAGGGCCTTTACGGCCTTTCCGGGCTTTAAGGAACACTTTGCCGTTAAGGCCCTGCCCAATCCCTTTGTTTTGAGGATCCTCGCTGAGGAGGGCTTCGGCGCCGATTGTTCCAGCGCTCCCGAGCTGCTCCTTGCCGAAATGGCCGGTCTTAGGGGGGAAGACATCATGTTTTCCTCCAATGAAACCCCGGCCGGGGAGTACCGGATCGCCCGGAGGCTCGCTGCGGTGATCAACCTGGACGATTTTACCCACATCGAATTCCTTCAAAAAGAGGCGGGTATTCCGGAGCTTATTTCCTGCCGCTATAATCCCGGCCCGTTAAAGTCGGGAAACGCGATCATCGGGAGGCCCGAGGAGGCGAAGTACGGCTTTACCAGGGAACAGCTCTTTGACGGCTATCCCCTGCTGAGGGCAAAGGGGGCAAAGCGTTTCGGCCTCCATACCATGGTGGCTTCCAACGAGCTTTCCCTTGACTACCATATTGAAACGGGCCGTATGATCTTCGCCCTGGCCGCGGAAATAAAGGCCAAAACCGGGGTGCGGATAGAATTCGTAAACTTAGGCGGCGGCGTGGGCATACCCTATAAGCCGGAGGACAAGGCCCTGGATTACCAGGAGCTTTCCAAGGGCCTTGAGGAGGCCTACCGGAGCATCGTGATTCCCGCGGGGCTTGCCCCCCTGGGGGTGCGCATAGAATGGGGCAGGACCGTTACGGGCCCCTACGGATGGCTGGTAAGCAGGGCCCTCCATACCAAACACATATACCGGGACTACATAGGCCTTGACGCCTCCATGGCCGATTTGATGCGCCCCGCCCTGTACGGCGCTTACCACCATATCACCGTGGCGGGAAAGGAAAACGCCCCCGCCGGGGAATGCTACGATGTGGTGGGGAGCCTCTGCGAAAATAACGACAAATTTGCCGTCCGGCGCAAGCTCCCCAGGATCGATCCGGGGGACCTGGTGATTATCCACGACGCGGGGGCCCACGGCAGGGCCATGGGCTTTAACTACAACGGAAAACTCCGCTGCGGTGAACTGCTCCTGCGCTCAGGCGGTGATGTTATGCAGATACGCCGGGCCGAAACGGCGGAGGATTACTTCGCCACCCTGGATATGCGGGCCCTCGCGGACTTTGAAACGGAAATAAAAAATGAACCGGCTGGGCTTAAGAAGGCGGAGATGGGGAACTGTTGATGATATCCCGGAATCCCTGTCTTGCCCGGCTTAAGGCCGGTTATCTCTTTCCCGAAATCGCCCGCCGCCGCCGTGAATTTGCCGCGGCCCACCCGGAGGACCCGGCAAGACCCGAAACCCGCATTATCAGCCTGGGGGTGGGCAACACCACCGAACCCATACTCCCCCATATTAACGGGGGCCTTATCGAGGGGGCCCGGCGTCTGGGAAAGGCGGAAACCTATTCGGGCTATACCGACGAGGGCCTCCTTGAACTGCGGGAGGGAATTTCCCGGGTGTTCTACGGCGGGGCTTTTTCCCCCGCTGAGATCTTTATTTCCGACGGCGCGAAATGCGACATAGGCCGGCTGCAGCTCCTCTTCGGCGGGGGGACCCCCGTGGTGGTGCAGGACCCGTCCTACCCGGTCTATGTGGACGGCTCGGTGCTTATCGGCGCTGCGGGTCCCTGGGGGGATTCCGGTTACGGCGGAATCACCTACCTTCCCTGTACCGCGGAAAACGGCTATTTCCCGGATCTTGACAGGCTTCCCGAAAACGCCCTGTTCTACTTTTGCTCCCCCAATAATCCCACCGGGGCGGCGGCCACAAGGCGGCAGCTTGAAGAACTGATTTCAGCGGCGGTACGGAAGGGCTGCCTCATCGTTTTTGACGCCGCCTACGCGGAGTACATACAGGACCCGCAGCTCCCCAAAACGATCTTCGAAATACCCGGTTCCCGGGAATGCGCCGTCGAGGTTAATTCCTTTTCCAAGTCCGCGGGCTTTACCGGCGTGCGGCTGGGCTGGACCGTGGCGCCCAAAGAGTTAAAGTACGCCGGGGGGGAAAGCGTAAACGCCGACTGGGGCCGCATCGCCGGGACGGTGTTTAACGGCGCCTCCAATATCGCCCAGGCCGGGGGCATAGCGGCCCTCCGGGAGGAGGGGCTGAGGGAAATCAGGGAACTCTGCGGCTTCTACCTGGGAAACGCGAAACTCATACGGGAAGTCCTGGAAAGGGGAGGGATCTCCTGCGTCGGGGGGGATAATTCGCCGTATGTCTGGGCCCGCTTCCCCGGCAGGGACAGCTGGGATGTGTTTGCCGGGATACTTGAAAAATGCAGGGTAGTTACCACGCCGGGCTCCGGCTTCGGGCCCTCGGGACAATCGTTTATACGTTTTTCCGCCTTCGGCCGCCGCGCCGACGTGGAAGAGGCCTGCGCCAGGCTGGAAAAGTTTCTGCTCAGCTAATCTTTACAGGCTTATTTTGTTTTTCCACAGGATGTTCTTCATTAGTTTGAGCTTTCCGTCGTATATGAGCTGATTAAGGGCCTGCTTCGCGTCTTTCTCCGACCAGATGACCCTTTCGGACCGGGCTAAAACCCGGGCGGCTTCGTCAACGGAAAAGCACCGTTTGTTTCTGCGGAAAAAATCAAGCAGACTTGATTCTTCCCGCAGCGGGGGAGGCTCGCCGCCGACCGGCCGGCCGAGGGCCTGGGCTTCGCAGACATCGCAGCACCGCGATTCGGGGCTGTCCCCGGCGCCCTCGTAGTTGAGGAGCCCCAAAAGGGCCTTTCTCCTGCAGTGTCCGTTGTCCCCGGCGTAATTGAGGAGTTTCTCAAGCCGCCTCCGTTCCACCCCGGATTTTGCCCGTCCCAGGCTGCTTTCGTCGCCGGGCCCAAAGAGCAGTACCGCCCTCGAAAACTCTCCGTCTCTGCCGGCCCTGCCCGATTCCTGTAAGTAGGCCTCCACCGAGGGGGGGCAGTCCCGGTGTATCACCGTCCGTATATCCGCCTTATCGATCCCCAGGCCGAACGCGCAGGTCGCTACAAGCACCCCTTCAGGGCTGCGCAGGAACCAGGACTCGATTTCCGTCCTTTCCTCCCTGCCGAGCCCGGCGTGGTAAAAACGTATTTCCCCGTGCCACGAAAGTCCCCGTTCCTCGGCTTCGTTTCTCAGATAACGGGTGGTTTTTTCCGTACCCCGCCGGGAGGAACAGAAGACAAGCGCGGGCCGCCGGTTTACCGCGAGCAGATCCCGTACCGCCAGGTCCCTCAATATACAGCCCTGGGCGGCGTAACTGATGTTGGGCCGGTCGGGGTTCCCGATGATACGGCGGGCCCCCTTTCCCCCGAAGATGTATTTTTCTATCTTTTCCAGTACCGGACCCCCGGCGGTGGCGGTAAAGGCCGTTACCAGCGGCGCTTTGGCCGCCTCTATGACCTGAGCGATTTCAAGATAGGCGGGCCTGAAAGTCTCCCCCCATTCGGCGACACAGTGGGCCTCGTCAACGACGATGTGGACGATGTGCATTTCCCCGATTTTGCCCAGGACCCGGGGGGTCAGTAAAACCTCGGGATTGGCGATGATGAATTTACCTTCGCCGTTCCGGATTTTTTCCCGGAGGGCTTCCCGTTCTTTTCCGCTTTGGCCCCCCCGGAGCACCAGCGGGGAAAATCCCCGTTCCCGCAGCCGCCGTTCCTGATCGGCCATCAAACCCAGGATGGGATAGATAACCAGTGTCGGCCCCTCCATGAGCAGGGCGGGGAGCTGGAAACAGAGAGATTTTCCCGCCCCCGTGGGGAGTATCACTATCTGTCTCCCCAGGCCGGCCCTGTCCTCGTCCCGGCGGGCCCCGTCGTCCCCGTTTCCCACGGGGTCCCCCGTTTCGGCGGATGGGGCCGTTTCACCGGCCTGCTCCGTCTCACCGGGCCAGCGTATCGGAATACCCGCCGCCCCGGCGGCTTCCAGGATATTCGCCGTTACCAGCCGCTGATAGGGAAAGAGGTAGGAAAGCCCGAAAAGGCTCCGTACCGCTTCATCCAGCGGGTCCTCTAAGGGCCCCCGTCCGGGCTGTTTTTGTTCTTCCGCGGGCATCCGCGTTTCCCCCTTCATCCATAAGAGGGCTTAAGGATGGAGAGCGCTTTAATGTATAGTAACCACGGCGGAGGGCGCTGAATTTCCTTGACAAAAACCCGCCGACAGGTGGATACTACTTTCATGCTTAGGATAACAATAGGCATAAACGAAGAAAGCGCCCAAGTGCGGAGTTTTGCGAAACAAAACTCCAGGGCGAAGGCGGAGCCTTCGCCCGCTCACGGCTCATATTATACTCTAAATAGCTCTCAGCGTGTCAAGTACCCGCAATGCCTCATAAATAATCTAGCCAAGAGGGGGGCGTACCTCAAAACTAAAAATCTAGCCCAAATTAAAATGGTTCCATCCCGGCGAGGAGGAACGAATGGGGTTAGATATGCACA
>JAISRD010000048.1 GCA_031273835.1 Treponema sp.
AGGCCGTTGGCCGCGCCCCCTGTGGGCTTCCAGCCGGTAACCCGCTCTATGGCCGAGGGACTCCAGTAGGTCCGCACATCGGAGAAGATCTGGGCGGCGCCGGTCAGGAGGTGGCCGAAGAGCATGGACACACCGTTGAGGCAGTCGTTTTCGGTGGCTACGATGTAGGGGGCGCGTATGCCGCTCCAGTCGTAGGATGAATTCAGGATGACTTCCAGGAAGTCGCCGTTGGGGAAGTGGTCGTTCCAGTGGCGCTGGCCTTGGAAACCCGCGAGGATGGCGTTGTGGCCCAAGGCTTCTTCCGCCAGACCCTTCCGTTTCAGGTCCGGGTTTCCGACCATCAGGTCCCGGACTATCATGGCCATTTTGACGCAGGTCTTCCAGACTTCGTCCTTCTGTTTGCGGCTGTGCTGTTCCGCGGGGGGATTGTTGTCCGGGCCTTCCTTGCAGTTCGCCAGTGTCCATTCCAGGGCGCGTTTGTATTCGGCCTCGGAATAGATCTTTTCCTCAAAGCGGCGTACCAGTTCCGACATATCCACGTATTCGTTACGCATACCCAGATATTCCTGAAAGAAGTCCGCGTTGGTGATAGAACCGGCGATACCCATTGAAACCGAGCCCACGGAAAGGTAGCTCTTGCCCCGCATCCAGGCCGCGGCCAGAGCGGCTTTTATGAACCGGATGATCTTGTCCCGGACATCTTCCGGAATGTTGCCGGTGTCTTTGAGGTCCATGACATCCCGGCCGTAGATGCCGAAAGCGGGGAGCCCCTTTTGGCTGTGTCCCGCCAGGGCCGCCGCCAGGTACACCGCGCCGGGCCGCTCCGTACCGTTGAAGCCCCAGATGGCCTTGATGGTTGAGGGGTCCATGTCCATGGTTTCTAAACCATAACACCAACAGGGGGTAACCGTGAGGGTAATCGCCACGTTTTCCCGTGAGAACTTGTCCTGGCAGGCCGCGGCCTCCGCCACGCCGCCTATGGTAGAATCGGCGATCACACATTCCACCGCCTGACCGTTGGGGTGCCTCAGGTTTTCGGTGATGAGTTTCGCCGCCGCATGGGCCATGCCCATGGTTACCTCTTCCAGGGATTCCCTGACGCCCCGGCGCCGTCCGTCAATGATGGGCCGGATCCCGATTTTGGGTAAAGCCCCCCGGAACCTGTTTACCGGGGGATTCATCTTGAGACTTGAAATGTCAGCCATATCGTTCCTCCAAAAAATTAGATGTAGAAACCGATTTTCAAAACATCGATACTATCGATCCTGAAAATGTTTCAAAATTGTTACCGGAAGCCGGATAATTTGCGGCTCCGTATTGCCAGTTTGAAATTGCTCCTCCTGAAACCCGTTCCCTCCTTTTTTCCGCCGTGCTATGCGTTCGAGGATACGCCGCACCGCTTCTTTTCCCATGGAGGCGGTATCCTGGGCAACGGTATACCGGCAGGCCGGCAGAAAGGGCGTATAATCCGATTCGTCAAACGCGGCGATTACCGGCATATACCCCTCCGTCCGCCTTCCGGGAAACCGGGCCAGGAGACGACGCTCCATACCCAGATGGACCAGAAGGTTTACCGCCACCAGAGCCTCCGGCGGCCTGCCGCTTTTCAGAATTACATCCATGTGGGCAAAGCCGTCTTCCACTTCCATCCCCCCCAACCGGAATGAATCCCTGTTGAGGCGTATTCCCGCCGCCTTCATCGCCGCCTTGAAACCCGCCATCCGCTCCCTGGCGGTGGAAACGGCCTTGTCGCCCCCCACAAAGACGATGCGGCGGAACCCGTCTTCAAGGAGCTTTGCGGTAAGAGAGCGGGCGCCCGCTTCATTGTCCGAAAGGATCGCGTCAATCCGTGTCCCTTCAACGAGACGGTCCACCAGTACAACCGGTATCCCGCCTGTGTGCAAAGAGCTCAGGTGTTCCCCACGGGAACCCGCGGGAATTACCACAATGCCGTCTACCATACGATCCGCCAGCATGGCGACCCGCTTTTTTTCCCCCTCAACAGAATTATCCGAAGAGGCCACGAGAAGCGTGTAGCCCTTGGCGCTGAGTTCTTTTTCTATCCCTTCAGCCAGGTCCATGAAAAAGTTATTTGCCAGTTCCGGGGCTACAATGCCCACCGTTCTGGTGGACCGGGTTTTGAGGCTTCGGGCCGCAAGGTTGGTCCTGTAGCCTATGCCGGCCGCCGCGGCAAACACCCGGAGCCGGGTTTTTTCGGATACCCCCCCGGAACCGTCAGGGTCCAGGGTCCGGGATACGGTTGCGGTGGAAACCCCCGCCGCGGCCGCGACATCCCGAATGGTAACAGACCGTTCCCCCATGGTTATACCGGTATTACGCCCTTTTTCAGGATGATGTTACCGTATTTAACGGTCTCTCCGGTCATGACCACCGCATAGGCTTTCTTCGCCCTCTCATAAAAAGCGAATCGTTCAACCTTTTCGATAGCGGGAGTCTTGGGCCAATATTTGTCAATTACCGCACGGTACGACGCCTCGACAGAAGGATCGGCGGTATCACCCGCCCGGACTTCCATCATCGCCACAGGGGGCGCCGCGTAATCCAGATTCATCAGGGCCAGGATGCCGTCCAGCAGGGCGGGTATCCTGATGCCGTCCGCCCGGATCACCCGTGAGTTGCAGCTATCCCCGGGGAAAAACGAGTCCGCCAGAACCAGTTCATCACCGTGCCCCATACGGAACAGGGCGTAGAGCAGATCCGGCCCTATCACCGGTGAAATTCCAATAAGCATGTACTCCTCCTCGAAATCTTAATGATTAATAATCCACCCGTATCGGGGAGCTTGTCAAGAGAAAAATGTAAACGATTACATTTTTTATTTACGCCTTTCCGAACAATAGAGCCGCCTGTTCCCGAACCTGATCTACCACGCCCTGATAGTTGGTCTTGAGGGCGGTCATGTTCTGGTTGTAGAAGGCGACAAATTCAGGGTCCTGGAAGGGGTCCAGTCTTACCTGACGGCCAAGGCGGCGGGCCAGTTCTTCCTCTTTTTGCCGCAGCTTGGGGGCGTATTGGCGCTTGATAGCTTCCTCGTATTGGGCGGCCTCGTCCAGGTATTGGGTCATGGCCTGAATGAATTGCTTAAAAAGGGCGGCGAACCGGTGATCCCCTATGATGATCTGAAGGCCCTTTCCGGCGGTTTCCAGTTTTTTTTCATCTTCTTTGACGGCCGGGAGGGTGATTTGGGCGACCAGAACATCAAAGATGCCCTGCTTGAGGGCGGCCTGCTGGTCTTTGGGACATTTTTTAACGCTATCTTCCAGAGACGCGCCCCCTGCCAGGAATTCGTTGGCCAGCCGCTTCCCCTGCTGCTTTGCTCCAAATTGTTCTATGCCGGTTTTATCGCTTTTGACCGCTTCGGTCTTTTCCAGCGCGATTTCCAACGCGCTCTTTATCCGTCCCATGGTACGCTCCCTTCTTTATGGTTACTCGTCTGTATGCTTCATATTACTCATTCTGAAGGTTCTTGGGCAATCGGGATTAGACGCGATCCGGTGCAAATCGCATCCATAGGGACATCCCAAGGATCCGCGGGGACAGACGGCAGGATCTGTATGTCCGCGCAGAGGCCGATCTTGAGGCAGGGGCCGGATTTTTCAGCGAAAAAACGATCATAATAGGCCCTTCCATGCCCCAGGCGGTTCCCGAAACGGTCAAATGCCAGGCCCGGAACCATTACGAGGACAGGGAAATCCCCCGCTTTCAGGGGAACCGCCCCTGCCTCCGGTTCCCGTATGTCGAAAGGCCCCTCTTTCCATGGGCCGGCCGCGTTGAGGACACGGTAAAACCTAATCCGCTTGCCTTCGGTTCTGGGGGCAAAGACCTTTTTGTCCCCGATTAAGGCGAGGGCAAGCAAGGGCGCCGTATCGATTTCCAGAGGGGTCGAAAGAAAGAGCAGGATGGTTTCATATTGGTCCCAATATGGGGCCTTTTCCAACAACCGGGCCGCAACTATCCCTTCAGCGCCCAGGCTGGAAGGGGGCAGGGTCTCCAGGCG
>JAISRD010000057.1 GCA_031273835.1 Treponema sp.
TATACGCCATGCCGGGAAAGGTCAAAACAACGCGCCGCCCCCGCATGTCGATACGGACCTTTTGGCCCGTGGAATCCAGAAAAGCGGACAGGGCTTCCGTATTGGAAAATTCAAGCTGAAACGAATTGACCAGATCTTTACCCTCTTCCCTTGAGGAAAAGGATCTTAAAGAAAGCCCCTCGATACGTTTTACCGAACGTTCCATGTCCGCCCTTCCGGCGGGCAGGGGGGGCCATCTTTCGTTTCCGTCAAATTTACCCAGGGATTCAAGGTCCTTCGCCATCCGGTATTCCAGCTTCAGCGTCCCCGATCCGTCCTGCCGCAGGTTTATATCCGCCCCCGTACCTATACAGGAAAAAAGACAAAAGGCGCAGAACGCGAAAAACAAAAGGCCCCCGCAGGCCTGTTTAAGCAAGGTTTGCATAAACCAGGTTCGCTTAAACAGGGCTTGCTTAAGCCGGGTTTGCCTGAACCGGAACCCCGCCATATGACGAACTGTTTTTTCCACCTAAAACTCCTCGGAATAAATATGAACGTCCTGAATCCTCACAGGCGCTTCATTTTCAATCATTTCAAAGGCCTTGTTCAAGACGCTTTCCCCGAAGACCCTTGAATTCGATACCAGGGCCCCCCCGATGTGGGCGAAGGAAAGGGAATCCTGTAAATCAACCTCGGCGGCGCTCAGGTGGAAACGCCGCTGGAGCCTGTCCTTGAGGGATTTTACTATTCTGCGCTTGTCCTTGATGCTTCCTATATCGGGCATTTCAAAAACCACCTGGATCATCGACACCACCATAACTATTCACGGTTCCCCTGCGGCGGCGCCGCCGTCCTGCCGCTGTTTTTCAGCCCTTAAGGCGGAGAGGGGGCCCCTTTTGGCCTCGGGCAGCCGGGCGATAAGCTTATCCAGTTCCGCCTGATCATTATAGCCCCCGTCCAGGGCCTTTGAAAAAGCGTCGGAACCGGCGGGATCATTCGGATCGGCGATGAGGAGCACCCTGGCTATGCGGAAAAGGACAAGCGGAACCTCAGGGATCGCGTAGCTTCCGCCGTCCCCGGTATCCGCGGGAAGCGTATCCGGGGAGTCCGCAGTTCCTTCAATTTTCCGCAGTACCCCCCGGTACTCTTCGAGGGCCTTGGCGTAAAATTCTCCCGCCTCAAGGACTTCGGCATATTCAAAACGTATGTCCTCCCGGTTTCTCCGGGAAAGGCAGGCCTTGTAGGTATCCACGGCTTCGGGCTTGCCCTGCTCCTTCTGCGCCCTGGCCAGGAGGTGTAAGGCGTCGGCCCCCTCGGGCATGCCGGATTTGAGCAGCAACGCCTCGGCTTCCCCGCTCTTTCCCAGGGCCATTAAGACAAGGGCATGGTTGTAGCCCTCGTCGGCGTTTTCCGGTGCCAGGGCCAGCACCGCCTGGTAAAAGCCCTCGGCCTTGTCAAGCTTCCCCGTTTTGATGCAGGTATAGGCCGCCGCCCTGAGGGCCGTGATATTCTCCGGGTCCCTTGCCAGGATACGTTCAAAATAACGCTCAGCGTCGTCATAGCGGCCCAGTTCAAAGGCGGAGCGGCCCAGATTGTACTCCGCCGCAGCCTGGGTTTTTTTATGGCCCAGGGCTTTTTTGAACCACCTTTCCGCCTCGGGGTATTTTTTTAGGTTAAAATAGGCCTCCCCCATGGCATAGTATTCCTCGGCCTTCACCGAAGAGGAAACACAGCCCAGGGTTGAACAGAGCAGGGCCGCGGCGAACAGCGGCCAAAGGATCTTCATACCTTACTTTGTTCTCAATACGGTATTTTCAATTTCCCGCATCTGGGCCCGGTAGAGCCCGGCTATATTCGAACCGTAATCGGCGATGAGCCGGATTATATTCCGGGGATCGTCGCTTTCATCCTTTCCGTTTATACGGTCCCCGGCGTCCCCCAGTCCGGGCAGTATGTAGGCAAGCTCGTTAAGGGCCGGGTCCATCCAGAGGGTATACACGGTACAGTTTTCCAGGGCCCGCACCACCCTCAATGCCCCCTTAAGGGCGGAAATAACATTGAAGAACCGGACCGAACGGGGCTTTACCCCCTTGCTTAAAAGGTACTTGATGACCGTTACCAGGCTTCCCCCGGTGGCGTTCATGGGATCGGCAAAGAGCAGATCCTTATCGTGGAGGACCTCCGGGTCAAAGTAGGATCTGTCCAGGTCGAGAATATACTCCATATCGTTTTCATGTTTTGAATCGTCCCGCCTGATCTTAAACAGGGCAAAGGGGCTTGAGTAGGCGTGGGAAGAGTACTCTTCTATTTCTTTGGAAAGGATCATCGAAGGCAGCAGGGCCCCCCGGAGCATGACGCAGATAACGGCATTTTCGATTTTTTCATCGATGTTGTTTATTTTGTGGATCGCGTAGTTCTGTACCGGCACGTTTACCGGCGTTTGGATGAGCATATAATTTTTATTGGATGCCGGGGTTCCCCCATAGGCCAGCTTAAAGAGCATTTCATAGGCCCTCTGGAT
Source organism: Treponema sp. (assembly GCA_031273835.1). Lineage (GTDB taxonomy): Bacteria > Spirochaetota > Spirochaetia > Treponematales > Breznakiellaceae > JAISRD01. Next base: position 2,501 of record JAISRD010000057.1, read on the forward strand.
ATAATAGACGAATTCCTCATGCTCCGTCCTGAAATCCCGCAGTTTGGCGATAAGCCTTGAAGCCTCGGAATGGCTTTCCTGGGGGGTCAGGAAGGAATAGACCTGCAGGGCCTTTTCGTCCTTGCAGATCTCCTGCATGGCGCTCCCCATTTCATTGTAAAGCCTTATGAGGTTCTCCTCTTCGCGTTTCTTCTCCGAGTCAAGCCTCGTGGTGGAGAGGATATTAAAACAGGCCAGCGCTTCCCGGTAGTGGCCGTCCATTTTCGCGATACGGGCCTTGTCCTCCCCGGTCAGAAAGCCGTCCAGGTCTTCCGCCCTTAAAATGATCTTATTCA
>JAISRD010000082.1 GCA_031273835.1 Treponema sp.
GGTTCCATCTTTACCTTCGAGATCAAGGGCGGCGCCGAGGCGGCCAAGGGATTTATCGCCCAGCTGAAACTCTTCTCCCTCCTGGCAAACGTGGCGGACGTGAAGTCCCTGGTGATCCACCCGGCCTCCACCACCCACTCCCAGGTGGACGAGAAGGACCTTCTGGAACAGGGGATCAAACCCAACACCATCCGGCTTTCCGTCGGCACCGAGCATATTGACGACATTATCAACGACTTAAAACTGGGTTTTGAGGCCTTTTGAGCCGCCTCTTAACAAGGCGTTTATTCGATAATACCCCGCCGCAACCGCGTTTACACGCTCTGCGGCGGGGTATTAAACCCGAAAAACTCATCCGGTTTTTTCCAAAGTGTAGGACATAATTTTAACCTGATCCGCCTCGGCGTGGGGCATTATCCCCCGCAGTTCGCCGTGGTGCATCACCATGATACGATCGCAGAGGGAGAGCACCTCCGGCATTTCGGAGGAAAGAAGAATGATCGAAACGCCCGTTTTGGACAGATCGTCGATGATCCGGTAAATTTCCGCCTTGGCGCCGATATCGATGCCGTGGGTGGGTTCATCCATTAAAAGTATTTTTGGGTTGTTCATGAGCCAGCGGGCTACTATCGTCTTCTGCTGATTTCCGCCGGAAAGGTTATTTACGATCTGGTAAATCGAAGGAGTTTTAATCGCCAATTTTTCCACATATTCCGCGGATAATCCCCGGGTTCTTCTTTTTTGGATTAAGCCCAATTTATTGCAGAGGGTTCTTAAAACTACCATGATCATGTTGTCTTCCACCGGCATTTTTAAAAACAAGCCTTGGATTTTCCGCCCCTCCGGGATCAATCCCATGCCCAGCCTGATGGCGTCCCGGGGATGTTTAATGGCGACCTTCCTGCCGTTCATCAGAATGTCGCCGGTTTTTATTTTTTGGGCGCCGAAGATGGATTGCAGCAATTCCGTCCGTCCCGCTCCCACAAGGCCGGTCAGCCCCAGCACTTCCCCGGGGTACAGGGAAAAAGAAACGTTCCGCACCTTGCCGTCCAGGTCCGAAAGATTCCGTATTTCCAGAAGGGGGGTTTTACGCTCATAGCCGGTCATATATTCCCGGTGTACAATTTTGTCAAAGTCGCGGCCCACCATCAGGTTGATCATGGTTTTTTCATCCATCTCCGTTTTGAGCCGGGTGGCGATATGCTGCCCGTCCCGCAGTACCGTAATGGTATCGGCGATAAACATAACCTCTTCCAGTTTATGGGAGATATAGAGGGTCGAAACTCCTTCCTGGCGCAGTTTGTCCACGATCCGCAATAAGAAGTCGATTTCCCCGCTGGTCAGGGACGAGGTGGGTTCATCCATGATCAGCATCCGCGCTTCCAGGGAAAGGGCCTTCACAATCTCCAGAAGCTGCATCTCGGAAACGCTTAAATTTTTTACCAGGCTTTTGGGATTGATGTGGGAAACGCCGAGCCGGGCGAGTAAATTTTCGCAGTCCCGGTACATTTTTTTCCGGTCCACAAAGCCCAGCTTGTTTTTCGGCAGCCTCCCCTCAAAAACATTTTCCGCCGCCGACATGTGCTGGGCCAGGGACAACTCCTGGTGAATCATGGCGATCCCCGCGAGCTGGGCCGACCGGGGCTGGCTGAACAATACCGGGGTCCCCTCAAACTCTACCGTTCCCTGATCCGCGTGATACACGCCGGACAAAATATTCATCAAGGTCGATTTTCCCGCGCCGTTTTCTCCCACCACCGCGTGCACCTTGCCCCGTTCAATTTCAAAATTAATGTCCTTCAACGCCGTCACGCCGGGAAACCATTTTGTAATATGGCTGATTTTACAAATTACGTCTTGGGCCATGGGGAAACCGCCTTGTGCATTTTTTTCAAAGAAGTTGTTCGAAAACCGAGGTTTTCGAACAACTCTATTATAATTGAGCCGCGGCTAAAACAATTCCGGGAAAAGCTGCTTCACATTATCCGGCGTGGCCATGACTCCCTTATAGAAGGTCTCGGCGGGAGGTTTCCTTCCTGTCACGAGCTGGTTAAAAGCGTCAATCACCGGCTGATATCCCTGATTAAAGGGATCCTGATCCAGACACGCCTTAATGGTTCCGGAACCAATATAGGGGGCGGATTCCGCGAGTACGTCATGGCATACGACGACGATCTTGTCCTTCATTCCGGCGTCTTCCACCGCCTTGGCCGCCCCGCTGGGGCCGCCGGCGGTTACGTAGATCGCCTTAAGATCGGGATTGGCGGTGATAAAGTTGGCCGCGTGGTTATAGGCTTCCTCGGCTTTATCGTTGTTCATTACCTCGCCCACCAGCCTGAGGCCGGGGATGGCGTCCAGAACCTGCCTGGCGCCGGTCCGCCGCTGTTCATGGCCGATGGCGGCAAAATCGCCGGTGATGATGGCGTATTTGCCCGAATTGCCGACAAGTTTCGCCAGGGCTTCGCCGCACTGCCTGCCGCCTTCAACCCCGCCCTGACCGTAAAACGCTACGTGCAGCCTGGGTTCGCTGAGCTGGCTGTTAAAAAGATACACCGCGATGCCGGCGTCGGCCGCCCTTTTGATCACGGGCTGTAAGGCGTCGGAAACGCCGAAGGCGCAGATCGCGTTATAGCCGGAGGCGATGCAATTGTCGATAACGCTGGTCCACTTTTGGGCGTCGAAATCGGGAACCGACAGGGGATCCACGACGCAATTCCGGTCCGCGAGAATTTTCTTCGCGAAATTCTGCCCCTGTAATACCGCCACGCCAAAGGGATTGTTTTGCACCATGATGGCGGCAATCTTGATCCGCTTGGGCGATACCTGGTCGACCGGCAGGGACAGCAGGGTTTTCCCGGCCGGGGGAACGATCTGCGCCGCCGGCGTCATCGGGCCGGAAGCTCCCTGCTGCCCTCCCGCGGCGAACACCGCACCCGCGAAGAACGTGAGGCTCAACAATACCATGAGTACTGCCGCAATTTTCCTAAACATACGCTTCTCCTCCTCAATAATTTTTACACCGGAAAATCCGGTACATTCCGCTGTTAAATTCTTTACGAACCGCCGGTTCCAAAGAAACGCTTAATGGGCGGTCCTTTTTTTACGAATACAGTCCACCGCCACCGCCCCGACGATCACAAGCCCCAAAACTATGGTCTGCCAATAACCGGACACGGCCAGCTGGATGAACAGATTCTTCAAAACCCCCATCAGCAGGGCGCCCAGGAGGACCCCCCATATATTACCTTCGCCGCCGGTCATGCTGATCCCGCCGATTACCGCCGCCGCGATTACGTCCAGTTCGTAACCCTTGCCGAAGGAGGGGTCCCCGCTGTCCATCTGTCCTACCAGAATCAGGCCGCAGAGGCCGGCTAAAAATCCGGTGATTGCGTAAACGGTGATGATTACCCGGTCCACAAAGATACCCGACAGTTTCGCCGAACGCTGGCTGTTCCCTACGGCATAGATATTCCGGCCCATCTGGGTATAATTGGCGAACACATGCCCCAGGATAAGCACCACCACCATTACCAGCACCGTTACGGGCATAAGCCCGATATAGCCCCCTCCGAACACGGAGACCCAGCTCGCCTGGTATTTGATGGGATTCCCGTTGGATATGACCAGGGCCGCGCCGTTCCCGACGCTCAGCATACCCAGAGTTACGATGAAGGGGGGTATTCCCAGCTTAGATATGAGTAAACCGTTTATGCTCCCCATCAGGAGCCCCCCTCCCAGGGCGAGGAGTAATACCACGAAGGGGGGTACGGCGAAGGCCCGGTAAAAGGCCATGCTCATGCAGGCGGTAAAGGCGATTACCGAACCGACCGAAAGGTCTATGCCGCCGGTGATGATAACCATACCCATACCGACCGCCAGGATGGCGACCAGGGACGACTGCCTGAGGACGTTAAAAATGTTCCGGGGAGTGGGAAAAGACTCGGGCCGCAAAATAATTAACAGCAAACAGAGAAGTATTAAACTCAATGCCACCATCGCTTCCGGTCTTGCCAGAACATCCGCGGGACGGACTTTTCGGCCCGCGCCCGCTTTCTTTGTTTTTTCCATCGCTTTTCCTGCACTACTTAAACAATAAGTAATAATGTAATGACTTAGTATAACATTGGTGAATTTATAAAGTCAACAGGAAAATTCCTTTTTGGGGGGGGTTATTTTTTTTGTTGACAGCCCTGGAAAGGTAGGGTAAAATTCCCACACCCAGGAGGAACGCCGAATGGAACGACGAGCCGTCACCGTGGCCGAGATAGCCTTTACGCTGGATCATTCGCTCCTGCGCCCCGAAATCACGGTAAAGGAAGTGATAGAAGGCTGCCTCCTCGCCAAAGAGTACGGCTGCGTTTCCGTCTGCGTCAGGCCCTCGGATCTTCCCGTTGTCGTAGAGCGGCTCAAGGGCAGCAAGGTCCTGCCCACCACCGTCATTGCCTTTCCCCATGGAACCGCCTCGACCGAATCCAAACTTTTTGAAATTACCGACGCCGTCGGGATGGGGGCGGCGGAGGTTGACATGGTGATGAACTACGCCAGGTTCCTCTCCGGTGAATTTGATTATGTTGAGGGGGAGATTGCCAAGGCGGCGGAGCGCGCCCATCAGGGGGGCGCCCTGTTAAAGGTTATTTTCGAGAATTATTACCTCTCGGCGGATCAGATTATCCGGTGCTGCGGAATATGCAAACGGGCCGGCGCGGATTTTATCAAGACTTCCACCGGATACGCCCCGGAGGGGTCCAAAATCCCCGACCTGATTACCATGGTCAAACATTCGGAGGGCATGAAGGTCAAAGCCGCCGGCGGCATACGGAACCTCGACGACGCCCTCGCGGTTATCGCGACCGGTACAAGCAGGATCGGGACCCGGTCTTCCAAGGCCATCTTGGATGAAGCGAAACAAAGGGCGGAAAAAGAGGAATTGTTTTTATACGCATAGATCGAACTGCCGGACATCCGCGGAATGTCCGGAAATAGGAGTCCCGGATGGGTAAAAAAATCATTGCCTGGGATTTAGGGACCAGCGGCAACAAGGCTTCCCTTTATGATTCGGACGGGACCTGCATTGCCGATACTTTTATCTCCTATAACACAAGCTATCCGGCCCACGGCCGGCATGAACAGCGTCCGGAGGACTGGTGGGACGCGGTGGTTAAAAGCACGCGGCTGCTTCTTGAAAAAGCCGGGGCGGCGAAGGAAGACGTGTCCTGCTGCGGCATCTCCGGCCATAGCCTGGTGCCGGTGCTCATCGGCGCGGACGGCGAATTGCTCAAGGACAGCGTGCCGATCTGGTCCGACGGGCGGGCGTTTGCGCAGGCCGAAAGGGTATTTTCAAACTTTGACGAAGAGTATTGGTATATGAAGACCGGCAACGGGTTTACCCCCGCTTTTTATACTGCCTTCAAGCTGCTCTGGTACAAGGACAACGAGCCCGGGGTTTTCGATAAGATTGCCCATTTCATCGGATCCAAGGACTACATCAATTACAGGCTCACCGGCCGGATCTGTACCGAACCCTCCTATTCTTCCGGCTGCGGTATGTGGGACCTCGTAAAATGGGATTATTCCCAGGAACTGATCGACGCCATGGGGCTTGACCGTTCTATCCTGCCGGAAGTTCTGGCCTCCACCGATGTTATCGGCAGTATTACGCCGGACGCCGCGGAAGAGACAGGGCTGCATAGGGGGGTACAGGTTGTGGCGGGAGGGGTGGATAACGCGTGCATGGCCCTGGGGGCGAAGGCTTTTAAGGAAGGGAGGATCTACAATAATCTCGGTTCTTCCGCCTGGATCGCGGTGTCCTCTCAAAAGCCGCTGCTGGACAAAAAATCCCGCCCCTATGTTTTTACCCACGTGGTGCCCGGCTACTACGCCTCCGCCCTCTGCGTGACCACCGGCGGCACCGCGTTCCGCTGGATGCGGGATACTTTGTGCGGAGACCTCAAGGAGGAGGCGAAAAAAACCGGCGCCGATGAATATGAGCTGATGACCCGGGAGGCGCTGAAATCCCCTATCGGGGCGAACCGGCTGCTTTTTAATCCCAGCCTTGGCGGCGGTATGCCGATGGACAGGAGTTATAATCTGCGGGGATCCTTCATGGGGCTCGATCTGGTCCATACCCGTTCCGATATGCTCCGCGCCTCCATGGAGGGGATCTCCCTAAGTTTAAGAATCTGTCTGGATAAGATGCGGGAGTTGACCGCCGTCAGCGATGAAATGCTGCTGGTCGGGGGCGGAAGTAAAAGCCCGGCATGGCGGCAGATATACGCGGATATCTACAAGATCACGGTGCTTAAATCCAATGTCGATCAGCAGGCCTCCGCCCTGGGCGCCGCCGCCTGCGCGGCGGTGGGGACCGGCCTTTGGAGCGGTTTCGACCGCATTGATTCCCTGCACACCATTGAGGAGCGGGCCGCGCCGGTTCCGGAAAACGCGGCATTCTACGATAAGCTGACGGATATTTACAATCAAGCTTCCTGTTATCTCTCAGACCTGGGCGACGCCTTGATGAAAATGCCCCCGCCTCCGAAATGAGCCTCCGCGGAGCAGAGCTCCGTGGTATCCTTAGCAGCGCATTATTTATGGGTATCAGGCGCCACCGCGAATGAAAACTCGAAGTTTGGTCTATTAGTCTGTGGGGGGCCCGGGAATTTCGCTATACCGGCGATAGGCTTCTTCCCAGCGGCCGGTGTTTTGGGGTTCGTACCGGACCGGGGGGAAGGAGGCGGCTATGACATCGCGGCCCTGATCCACCGAATCAATTTCTCCCGCCGCGATGAGCTGGACCAGGATGTTGCCCAGGACCGTCGCTTCCCGGGGGCCGGCTATGACAGGGCGGCCGCAGGCGTCCGCGGTAAAGCGGCACATCAGCCCGTCTTTGGAACCGCCTCCGACGATGTTGATGGTTTTTATGGCCTTGCCGGTAACTTGTTCAATGATGTCCAGGTTGCGGCGGTACTTCATGGCCAGGCTTTCATACACGCAGCGTACCAAAGAGCCGATGTCATCCGGGGCGGCGCCGTACCGTTTCAGGCAGGCGCCGCGGATTTTTTCCGGCATGTTTCCGGGGGCGAAAAACGCGTCGTCGTCCACGTCAATAAAAAACGCGAAGGGCTCCGCCCTTTCAGCTTCCTTTTCCAAATCCGCGTAACCGTACTCTATTCCCCTGGCCCGGCAGCCGGCCCGGATTTCCTGGATGAGCCAGGAACCCATCACATTCCGCAGAAACCGGTGATGCCCCGGATATCCGCCCTCATTGGCGAGGTTGTGGCGGAACCCCGCCTCGCAGATCAGGGGCGCTTCCAGTTCGCGGCCCATCAAAGACCAGGTCCCGCTGCTGATGATGATCGTGTCGCCGCCCTTCAGGGGAGACGCGAGATACGCCGAGGCCGTATCGTGTTCGCAGACCGAAATAACGGTGAGGGGGGAAAGCCCCTGTTCCCGGATCAGGCGATCCGATACTGTACCCGCGGCGGCGCCGGGCATTAAAACAGGACCGAAGAGATCTCTGGGCAGGTTAAAAATATTCAACACTTCGCCGCAAAAGTCATGGTCGGCAAAACTGAAAAACTGGCTTACCGACGCGATGGTGTATTCCGCCGTGATTTCGCCGGTTAAAAAATAAACCAGCAGATCCGGCAGGAAAAGCATTTTGTGGGCGTGTTCCAGGAGCCAGCCCTGTCCGGCGGCCTGCATGGCCCCCAGCTGCATCAGGGTATTGAACCGGGCGTTTTGATTTCCCGTAAGTTCATAGAGCCGCCGGGGGGAGGCCCGCTCGTACACATAGCCCGCGTACCGGGCGGTACGATCGTCCCGGTAACAGCGTACCGGCGTTAAAAGCTCCCCGTGCTTGTCGATCAGGCCGAAGTCGTTGGAAAAAGAATCAATCCCCAGGGAGAAGATGTCATGGTCCGCGGCGGCTTTTTGCAGTCCCTGCAACAGAAAACGGTAAATGCCGGGGGTATTCCAGTACAAGCCGCTTCCCATGGGCACCGGCCCGTTGTCAAAGCTGATGATAGTGGAAAGGGTAATCCGGTTTCCGTCAAACCGGCCTTTCAGAAGTTTCCCGCCGCTTCCCCCCAAGTCAAAGGCGAGCAGATTCACCCCGTCCTCCCGGGCGCCTCATATTTGATTCCCCACGGTGGCGCAATAGGCGTCGCACTCAATGCGTTCCAGCATACTGTAGGCTTTGTAGATATCCCCGCCGGAAACCACCACCCCGTGCATGGGCATGATCACCCCGATGGGTTTTTTCTCCGCTAACTCCCGCCGTTCCTCGAAGTAACGGTAAATATTTTGTGAAAGCTCTTCCGTATAGGCCTTGGTGTATTCGATGCAGCCCACGGATCCCCTGCCCATGGTCGCCTCGGACAGATTGGGAATGGGTTTTGCCTGCACCACAAAGGGCATGCAATAAAAAGGATGGGCGTGAATGGTACAGCCGATTTGGGTGAAATTCTTAAGAATGAGCACGTGCATCAAACTTTCCCTGGACAGCCTGCCCGCCCCTTCCAGAAGGTTTTGCTCATAATCAATAAGCAGAAAATCTTCCGGGTCCATCATACAATGTTTTTCCTCGCTCATCATTGAGGGAGAAATCAAGATGCGGTTCTCCTCCACCCGGACGGCGAAGTTGCCCCCCGCCGCGTTGGTAAGACGCCGCTCCCATATTAAACGGGCGGTCAGCGCCATTTCTTTCCGCGTTTCAATGTAAGAAACCGTACCCATCCTAATCTCCTTACGCGATTTTCCGGATCTCCGCCAGCGGCGCGAGCTCCCGGGCCCGGCGGGGATCAAAACCCACGGACAGGGCGGATTCCGCCTTGGCCGAGGACGCGCCGGTGGCCAGGCGCAGGACCGCTTCGTGGGATAACCCTTCCGCATATCCGTACATAAGCCCGGCTAAAAAACAGTCTCCGCAGCCGGTGGTATTGACCACCTTTACCCCGGGAGGCGCCGCCCGGTATATGCCCTCCGGGGTGCGGAGGATTGATCCGGCGGCGCCCATGGAGACCGCGATAATTTTGACGCCGTAACGGGACAGGGAAGCGACGGCATCCAGTACGTCGTCGGTTTGGTCCGAAATTTTCCGGCCGCAGAGGGAGGACAGTTCGTCAAGATTCGGTTTGATCAGATAGGGCTCCTGGGTGACGCATTCGGTCAGGGCCCGGCCGCTGGTATCGAGAAACAGTTTTACCCCCTTGCCGGAAAGGCGCCGGATGATCCTGCTGTAAATCGAAGGATCGCAGTTTGAGGTATCCCCGGAGAAGGCCAGGTAATCGCCGGCCCCTATCTCCGCCGCCATGAGTTCCACCAGTTCCCGCAAATCGTCTTCGGTAAGGAGCATGCCCTGTTCGCTGATCAGGGTACTGTCGCCGCTCTCTTCCACCAGGACATAGTTGGTACGGCTGCTGCCCGTTTCACGGAAAATAAACCGCACCTCCAGATCGTAGGCGGATAAACGATCCATGATTGCCTGGCCCGCCGCGCCATGGCACACGCCGAAGACCCGGCTTCCCATGCCGAGAAGTTTTAGATTAACCGAAACATGGGTACCCTTGCCGCCTATGGTTTCCTGACTGTCCTGTATCCGGTTGGTGATATTTTTTTTAAATTCTTTAAGAAAGAACACCTTGTCGATGGCGGGATTCAATGTTACGGTGTTGATCATCGCTGTTTCAGGCTCCTTCCATATCCCAAATTCTTCCGGCGTCCTCCGTGGCGCCGGAAGAATTTTAACATGGAGGGGGTGATTTATACAATACCGGGGTTATTTTTTTGCCGCCGGAGCATGTTTCTTAAACGTCAGGGCTTCGCCGGCGGCCGCGGCGTTCCGGTCCGCCGTTACCGTATCCCCTTCCTGTATTTTACCGGCGATGATTGCCTTGGCCAGGGGGTTTTCCAGGTCCGCCTGGATGGCCCGCTTCAGGGGCCGGGCGCCGAACATGGGATCATAGCCCCGGTCCGCCAAAAGTTCCCTGGCGGCGGCGTTTAGCTTGAGGGTTATTTTCCGTTCCGACAGCCGTTCCTCCAGGCGCCGGAGCTGGATGTCCACAATTTTGCCGATCTCGTTTTTCCCCAGCCGGTTAAAGATTACCGTCTCGTCTATGCGGTTTAAAAATTCCGGCCGGAAGCTCTGTTTAAGCAGTTCCGTCAGGGCGTCCCTGATGGCCTCCGGTTTTTTCGCTTCCAGGATCAGATCGGACCCTAAATTGCTGGTCATGATGATGATCACGTTTTTGAAGTCCACGACCCGGCCCTGACCGTCGGTGAGGCGGCCGTCGTCGAGGATCTGCAGGAACACATTGAACACTTCCAGGTGGGCTTTTTCGATCTCGTCAAAGAGGATTACGCTGTAGGGCCGCCGCCTGACCGCCTCGGTAAGCTGGCCCCCCTGCTCGTAGCCCACGTATCCCGGAGGCGCTCCGATGAGGCGGCTCACCGAATGTTTTTCCCCGTATTCGCTCATGTCGATCCGGGTCAGGGCCTTTTCGTCGTTAAAGAGAAAGTCCGCCAGGGTTTTTGCCAGTTCCGTTTTGCCGACCCCGGTGGGCCCTAAAAAGAGAAAACTCCCCAGGGGTTTGGCGGCGTCGGAAAGGCCCGCCTTGTTCCGGCGTATCGCATCCGCCACGGCGATAACCGCCGGGCCCTGCCCCACGACACGCTGTTCCAGAACCTTTTCAAGGTCCAGGAACTTCTGCAGTTCCCCCTTAAGCATCTTCGACACGGGTATCCCCGTCCAGCTGCTTACCACCTGGGCGATATCTTCCTCGCTCACCTCTTCCCGCAGCAGGGCCGGTACGCCGCCGGCGGACTCGCGTTTTTTTTCCATCTGATCGGTAAGGGCTTTAAGTTTTTTTTGGGCGTCGGGGATCTTGCCGTGTTTTACCTCCGCGGCCTTTGAAAGATTCCCCTCCCGTTCCCAGCGGGTTTCCTCTATCTTAAGCTCCTCTATCTGCTGTTTGATCTCCCGGATCTTCTGGATATCCCTTTTCTCCCCCTCCCAGCGGGCGTTCATGGCATCCCGCTCGGCGCTGTTGTCGGCGATCTCCTTTTCCAGTTTAACAAGCCTGTCTTTGGAAGCGGGGTCCTCCTCACGGGCAAGGGCCTGTTTTTCTATGGAGAGCTGCAGCAGTTTGCGTTCCAGCTTGTCCAATTCCGTGGGCCGTGAATCAAGTTCCATTTTAAGCCGGCTCGCCGCCTCATCCACCAGGTCTATGGCCTTGTCGGGCAGGAAGCGGCTCGTGATATAGCGGTCGCTTAATGCCGCGGCGGACACCAGGGCCTCGTCCTTGATTCGTACCCCGTGATGGACTTCGTAACGTTCCTGAAGGCCCCGGAGTATGGCTATGGTATCTTCCACGCTGGGCTCCGAAGTATACACCTGCTGGAAACGCCGTTCCAGGGCGGCGTCCTTCTCGATATGCTTGCGGTATTCGTCCAGGGTGGTCGCCCCTATACAGCGCAGTTCCCCCCGGGCCAGGGCGGGTTTAAGGAGATTGCTCGCGTCGGTGGCCCCCTCGGCGGCGCCGGCCCCCACCAGGGTGTGGAGTTCGTCAATGAAAAGGATGATCTTTCCCCCGGCGGCCTGAACCTCGTGGATCACCGCCTTAAGACGTTCCTCAAATTCACCGCGGAATTTTGCGCCCGCCACCAGGGCCCCCAAATCCAGGGCGAGGAGTTTTTTCCCCTTAAGCCCGTCGGGTACGTCCCCGGCGATGATGCGCCGGGCAAGGCCTTCGGCGATGGCCGTCTTCCCCACCCCCGGTTCCCCGATAAGCACCGGATTATTTTTAGTCCGCCGCGAAAGCACCTGCATCACCCGGCGTATTTCTTCGTCCCTGCCGATGACGGGGTCGAGCTTTTCCTGACGGGCCAGGGCGGTTAAGTCCCGGCAGTATTTGTCAAGGACCTGGTATTTTTCTTCGGGGTTCTGATCCGTAACCCGCTGATTTCCCCGTACCTGCTTGAGCGAGGCAAGTATGGCCTGTTTATTGATCCCCGCCCTTTTTAAGATGTCCGCCGCCCTGCCCTCCCCCGCGGCGATGGCGATGAATATATGCTCGGTGGAGACAAATTCATCCTTAAGGGCGGAAGCTTCCGTCTCCGCCTTGGCAAGCATCCTGCCCGCGGAGGCGGAAAAAAACAGCTGCGCCGCCTCGCCATAGATCTTCGGCGCAGCGGATACCAGCATATCCGTATTCTGCAAAAGCTCGGCGGGATTAGCCCCTATCCTTTCCGCCAGGGACCGGACTATGCCGTCTTCCTGTTCCAGCAGAGCCTTAAGTATATGCTCAATTTCAACCTGGGAATGATCACTGCGCTGGGCTATGTTGGTAGCCTCGTTGAGGGCGTCCTGGGCCTTGATAGTAAATTTTTCGTAATCCATGGTTTTCCTCTCTTTTTTTATATTATAGTCTATGTCCCTTAATTCTCCTGTCCTGTTCAGCCGAACAGTTCCACAGCCCCGGCCAAATCATCGTACTCGCGCCAGACCTGCGCACGGACCTCAGGCGGAGGTTCCGCAAGGTCTTTTACAAAGACCGGCCGTATACCCGCCTTGGCAAGCCCCGCGAGGCCGGCGGGGGAATCCTCAAAACCCACGCAGGAAGCCGGGTCCAGGCCCAGCCGTTCCGCTGCAAGAAGAAAAATATCCGGCTCGGGCTTGCCCCGCAGGACCTCATCGCCGCAGGCAAGAACGGCAAAGCGATCCGGTATCCCCCCGCGGGAAAGTTTCCACTTTGCCCGGTCCCGTTCCGTGGAAGTGGCCACGGCCAGGGGCATCTTCAAAGCCCCCAGTTTATCCAGCAGGGTAAGAAGGCCGGGCCTGAGGGGAAGACCTTCGCGGTTTCCCAGCTCCGTCTCTTCTTCCTTAACCCTTTCCCAGATCTCCTCAAAGGGATAAGAAGGGCCGTACTCAGCCTTGTAGATGAACTCGGCGGCGGCATCGCTTATCCCCAGGGTAGAGCGCAGAAAGGACTCCGCGGTGGGCCAGCCCATTTCCCCGCTTATCCTGGCATAGAGTCCGATCTCAAGCCTTTCGGTATCCAGCATGAGACCGTCCATGTCAAAGATAACCCCGGAAATTGTCATGCCACGTAGTTCGCGAGCACCCTGCGCCGGGCGGGATGCTGCAAGCGCTTGATGGCTTTCTTTTCGATCTGCCGTATCCGTTCCTTGGTCAGATTAAAGCGATCCCCGATTTCCTTCAATGAAAGGGGAGCTTCTTTTCCCAGCCCGTAGCGGTAACGGATAACATCCGCTTCCTTAGCGTCCAGGGTATCCAAAATCATCTCAATATCATCGTGCAGGGCCGATTCCACAACCTGTTCGTCGGGGGACTGATAATTTTCCGCCTCGATAAAATCCCTTAAAGTGGAAGAATCCTTTTCGTCGTACAGGGGATTTTCCAGGGAGACCATTTCCCGTGAAACGTTCAGCAGATCCGACACACGGCCGGGGTCCATGTCAAGGAGCCGGGCGACCTCGTTAAGTTCCGATTCGGTCCCCTCCTGGACAAATTTCCGGGCTTTTTCAATCTGAACCAGCTCGTTGGCCCGGTTCAGCGGAAGCCGTATCATCCGGGATTTTTCACAGATAGCCTTGAGTATGGCCTGCCTGATCCACCAAACGGCGTAGGAAATGAAGTGATACCCCCGGTCCACATCAAAGCGGTCCAGCGCGTTAAGCAGTCCGATATTTCCCTCACTGATAAGATCCTCAAGGGGCAGCCCCTGTCCCCGGTATTTTTTTGCCACATTTACGACAAAACGAAGGTTGGCGTTTACCAGTTTATTCCGGGCCGTTTTGCTGCCTCCGGCGGCTTCGCGGGCGATTCTTCCTTCCTCTTCCCTGGTAAGCAGGGGGATACGGTTAATCTCCCGAAGGTACAAAGCAAGGGTATTCTCTTCGGCAGCGTTTCTTTTAGTCGCGATCATTGACACCTCCAAAATTATGTCTACTGAATACTATGCAAAAACCGTGCCAAGAACTAGACAGAAACAGTAAGAAATTATAATTCCTTATATAGTAAGGATTTAACACAACGGAAGAAAACCCGGATAGAACCCAAACCGTACCCGGCGGAAAAGATCTTGTATCTTATTGACACAAACAACAAAAAAGAGCTGCTGTTTGTGTCAATTTGATACTACTAGGAAGTTTTTTACTCAATAACTGCGACAATATCCTGCATTTTCAGGATAAGATGCTCGACGCCGTCAATTTTTATCTGGGTACCGGCGTATTTGTCATACATCACCTTGTCCCCGGATTTAACGGTGATCTTTTCCTTTTCGGTGCCCGGACCTACTTCAACCACAGTACCCTGCTGGGTCTTTTCCTGGGCGGTGTCGGGGATGATAATCCCTCCGGCGGTCTTTGCCTCATTCTTCTCAAGCTTGACAATAACCCGATCTGCCAAGGGTTTTACCTTCATATGGTTCCTCCTGATGAATATGAATAATAAATTTATTTATCAATAATATAAAAAAAGAAAGCCGTTGCGTCAAGATCAAAAAATACCCTGATTTTCAAGCCTCCTCAGTTCCAGCCGGACCTGGGGATTGTCGGGGTCCAGATCCAGCGCGTATTCCAGCGCCCTGCGGCTTTCCCTGTCCTGCCCCAGGACGCGTAAATTCCGGGCGATAAGAAGCTGAATCCGGGCCGCATCCCTGCTTTCCGCCCCTATGACCCGCTGTTCCCCCGGCCGGGGGGAAAAATTCAACACCCCGTTCAGCAGCCCCGCGGCGGTCTCGTAATATTCCAGCGCTTCCCGGTGGGCCCGCCGCTGATCGAGGATGAGCCCCAGGTTGGCGCTTGCCTGCCACAGGGGCTGCTGTCTGCGGCCGGAACTGCGGCTAATGCCCCGGAGCAGTTTTTCCGCCTCCTCAAGGCGGTTTTCCCGGACCGCCGCAAAGGCCCGGTGTACGGCTGCCCAGGGCCCCTCAAGTTTGTTTATTTCGGCGTTCCGCAGCGCCAGGGCCGCCTCTTCATAGCGCCGCTGATAATCAAAGTACCATACCGCCCATTCAAAGAGCCGGCCGTCATGGGGATGCCGGTTCAAGAGCAGCCAGGTTTCCGCCACGGTCCTGTCAACGGTCCGGTTCTCGCTGCGGCGGCGGAGCAGTTCCAGATCAAAGAGACCCTCGGACGTATCGGCCTTTTCCAGTATCCCCAGGGCCCTGTCCAGGGGGACAAGCCGGGAATAGCGTATGGCGCCGAAAACAGCCCCCGGCTCATAGGAAGAATTTTGGGCAAAGAGGGATTCCAGCCGGCGGCCCTCCTCCTCCGGGTCATCCGCGGTGGAGGCGAGGTTATAGAAGACCCGCGCCCGGAGTCCGGCGTCCCCTCCCCCTTCACCCTGTCCGCCAGCAGCGGCGGCCAGCCACAAAGAACGGGCGCTGTCCCTGAAGCCCGCCAGCCAGAGGGCGTCCCCCTGACGGGCAAGGTCCCCGTCGCCGGTAAAAAAGGAAAAAAGTTCCGCCGCCCGGAGGAAATTCCCGTGGTCATAGAAGAATTCCCCGCCGAAACGGTAACTTTCCGCCGAGGCCGCCTGGATCCCCGAAGTTCCGCCGCCGAAAAGTCCGTTCACCAGGGCCTGGGCCTCAGCGGTTTCACCCTCCAAAAGGATTCTAAGGGCATTGTTGATAAGGTACTTTTCCCGCTCCGCGCCGGAAGCGCGGGAACATATAAGGGAAAAAAGCTCCTTGGGGAGAAAGCGGGCCAGGGCCGGATCGCCCATGACCCCTGAATAGACGGAAAAGGCCAGGGAAAGATCCTGCAGGGCCCCCTGATTCATAAGGGAGGCCAGATCCCGGATTTCCGCCGCCGCCGCTTCGTCCAAAACGGACCGGTCCATGATAAGGGCCTCCGCCGCTAAAGCCCCGATTTGGGCGGAGAAGGGGTAGCGTTTCCGGGCCCCGGCGGCGGCGGAAACATAGGCCTTCCGGTACGCGGCGGGATCTTCGGGGCCTTCCCGCCCCAGGGCTAAAGTACGGCGGCGTTTTAATACGGAAAGCAGGCCGTCCATATCCGGGGCCTTTTTTTCCAGCCCCTCCAGGAGGCCGTTGCGCTGTTTAAAGCCCATGCCGGGATACTCCGCGATCCGCCGGTCATAGGCATCCAGGGCCTGCGAAAAAGAGGAGGGCCCGAAACCGAAGGGGGCAAAGATAGAAATTCCGCCGTACCGGGAAAGAAAGAGCAGGGTCCCCAGGAGAATCAGAAAAATAACAAGACCGAAGAGGCATACCCCCCTAAGGAGCCCCGCAGGCGGATTTTTCATTCCCATGGCTTACCATCCTGAATAGTTTTCCGTACGCCGTCCAGGACCCCGTTGATAAAACGGTAGGAATCGTCGGTTCCGAATTCCCGGGAAATATCAACGGCCTCGTCGATTACCACCGTGGGGGGTATGTCCTTCTGAAACATCAGTACATAGACGCTCATGCGGAGCAGGGCCAGATCCACCATATTGATCCGGGAAATATCCCAGTTTTTCAAATGGGCCTTGATCATTGAGTCAACTTCGGCTGCTTTCTCAACCGTTCCCTGTACTATGAGCCGGGCAAAGTCGGCGCTCCCCTCGAGTTTCGCGTCCCTGCCGCCGTCAAGCCAGGAAAATTCAAGCAGTTCCGGAAGGGCCTTATCCCGAAAGCGGGAATCGGTCATGGCCCAGGCATAGAGGGCCTGGAAAGCCAATACGCGCCCCCTTCGCCTCGGCCCCATTACCAGGCTATGCTTTTATAGATATCGTTGTCGATCTGAACGCTGCCCCGCTTTTTAAGTTCCGCCACCAGTTCCTCACTGGCCTTTGTTCTTGCCTCATTCTCCCTCCGCTGGGATTCGGCCGCGTAGATATACTGCTTTACGGTGATCTTCATCGGATTACCCAGGGCATAGATATCCTCCAGGGTCAGTGTTTTTTGGCGGTAGGTTTCGGTAACCTTCACAATATAGTAACCGTCGGGCCGTTCCAGAAGCTTGGAAACCTCCCCCTGCTTCAGCCGGAAAACGGTATCGTAAAAATCCACCCCCATGGAAACCCGGAACTGGTCATGCTTGTAAATATAGGGGCCGTCTCCGGCCTGATAACCTAAACTGGGCTTCGCGTCGTTTACCACTTCGTCGAATTTTCCCGGATCCCCGCCTATGGTCTGAACAAGCTGAGTCGCCCTGTTGAGGGCGGCGGCTTTTTCCGAAGCGCTGACGGCGGGAACCCAGATCATCCTGATCCGCACCGCGTCGGGCCGGACAAAGCCGCCCTCAAAGAGGCTCTTTGCCTTGTCCCGGTTGTACAGGGTCTGGACCTCCGCGTCCGTAGGGGGCTTAACCTGGCCTAAAATAGCCTGCTTCTTAAACTGAAGATATTTTTCGGCTATCATGGAGCGCCTGATCTGCTCCTTAAGGGCCGCCCTGGTCATGCCGGTCATAGTGGCGAACGCCGTATCCAGCTCCGCGTCCGTAGGCGCCCGGCCCCGGTCCCGGGTAAAGGCGTCGATGAGAGGTTTCATCTGATCGTTAAACTGCTGATTAAGTTCCCTGTCCGTTACAACCACTTTTTCCTGCTCCGCCGCCTGGCAGACCAGAAGCTGATTACACAGGGTATCAAGGACCGCTTTCCGCGCTTCTTCCAGCTTTTCTTTTTCCGGATTGCTCAGACCATCGGCCTTGACGCTGGAGAGGCCCGTCCATTTTACATAATCCTTAAATTCCTTTACCGAAATAGACTGGCTCTTGGAAAGCCTGACCATTGCCACATTCTGAAGTTCGATTTGGGCGAAAACCAGGCCCGGCAATAACGGAAAAAGGGCTAAGATAACAATAAAACGTTTCATGCTCATAATTATAACATACTTTTGCCGCAAAAGGATACAGGCCGGACTTCCCGCTTATTCCAGTACCGCCCGGATACGCCTGACCCCGGCGGAGGAGGACTGCTCTTTCTGTATCTTGAAACGGCCCATGGTTCCGGTACGTTCCACATGGGGCCCCCCGCAGACTTCTTTGGAAAAGAAATCCTCAGGGCCCTTTCCTATGGTATAGACCTTTACCTGGGATTCATACTTTTCCCCAAAAAGGGCCGTCGCCCCGGCGGCTTTGGCCTCCTCAAGGCCCATCACCTCCACGCTTACCGGAAGGTCCTGTTGTATCGCCCCATTCACAATAGCCTCGACCCGTTTGACTTCGTCGGGGCTCATGGGCCGGGGATGGGAAAAATCAAAGCGCATCCGCTCGGCGGTAATATTGGAACCCCTCTGGGCGGCGTGATCCCCCAGGACCATACGCAGGGCCCTGTGGAGCAGATGGGTGGCGGTATGGTATTTGACGGCCATTTCCCCCTGATCCACAAGGCCCCCCTTAAAGGCCTGCCCCCCCTGGGATCGTGAAAGTTCCTGGTGTTTTTTAAAGGCCCCGTCAAATTCGGCCCGGTCCACCGTCATGCCCTTTTCCGCTGCCAATTCCTCGGTCAGTTCAATGGGAAAACCGTAGGTATCGTAGAGCTTAAAGGCCAGCCGCCCGCTTATGATCCTTTTGGGGTCCTTCAGGAGATTGGGAAGGAGCTTCTCAAATTCATGCTCCCCCTTTTGAAGGGTCTCCAGGAATTTCCGTTCCTCCCGTTCCAGCTCCCCCATGATATAGTCCCGGTTCTGTTTCAGTTCCGGGTAGGGGCCGGAAAATTTTTCCACCACCGAGGCGGCCACGGGGAGCAGCGTTTCGACACCGAGCTTGCGCCCGTGCCGTACCGCCCGCCGTATCAGCCGGCGGAGCACATAGCCGGCCCCCACATTGGAGGGGCTCACCCCCCTGGGATCGCCGAGTATGAACGCCGCGGACCGTACATGATCGCAGATGATCCGCACCGAACGGTCCCTTAGGGGATCGTCCCCGTAGTTATAGGGCTTTCCCTCAGGGGTATCTTTCACGGCGGCAAGGACCGCTGCGATCACCGGGGCGAAGATCTCCGTATCGTAGACGGACTTTTTCCCGTTGAGTATCGTTACGGTACGCTCTATGCCCATTCCGGTATCCACGCACTTTCTGGACAGGGGTTCATAGATCCCCCCTTCGGTCTTGTTGTACTGCATAAACACGTCGTTCCAGATTTCAAGCCACTTGCCGCAGGAACAGCCGGGACCGCAGTCCGGCCCGCAGGGCTCCTTCCCGATGTCGTAGAACATTTCCGAATCCGGCCCGCAGGGGCCGGTGGTTCCCGCGGGGCCCCACCAGTTGTCCTCCTTGGGCCGGTAACTGATGCGGTTTTCGGGGATACCCAGGGCCCGCCACGCCGCCGCCGATTCATCGTCCCTGGGGGCGTTCTCGTCCCCGGCAAAAACCGTAACCCCCAGCTTTTCAGGCGGAATGCCCAGCCAGTCGGGGGAAGTGAGAAACTCAAAGCTCATCCTGATGGCCCCGTCCTTAAAATAATCCCCCAGGGACCAGTTCCCCAGCATTTCAAAGAACGTAAGATGGCTGGGGTCTCCCACGCTGTCTATGTCCCCGGTCCGTATGCACTTCTGGTAATCCACCAGCCGGGCCCCCGCCGGATGGGGCTCCCCCAGGAGGTAGGGCACCAGGGGATGCATACCCGCCGTGGTAAAAAGCACCGTCGGGTCGTTCTCCGGTATCAGGGATCGGCCCTCGATTTGGGCGTGATCCCTGGAAACAAAGTATTCTATATACTTGGAGCGTAATTCATCTGCCGTCATGGGCCTATGATACCGGAAAAGGGAAAAAAGACGCAAGGCCGCGCCGCTTTTTCGTGTTTTTCTCAGGTTAATTCTTAGGTCTTAGGAGCGCCACTCCGAGGCCGCTTCCTTAAAGGCCGGGGCGGAGGCCCGTATCACCCCTTCGTCCACACAATAGGCAAAGCGTATCCACCCCGGCGCGCCGAAACTGCTCCCCGGCACTCCCAGAATCAGATGTTTTTTTAGGCAGGCGGAAAAGGCCAGGTCGCGGGCAGGAACGCGGGCGGTCTTGCTTCCGCCTGGGGGAACCGGATCACCGCAAAGGGGAACTTTACAGAACAGGTAAAAGGCCCCGTCGGGTTCGGCGTATTCAATCCCCGCGTTATCAAGAACTTCCTTAAAAGCCTCCCGCCGCCCGGCGTATACCTCCACCGCGACCCGCTCTTCGGTGAGACGGGCAACGATACGCTGCATCAGAGCCGGGGCGTTTACAAAACCCAGCACCCTGGTGGCGTAGATCAGGGCCCCTAAAAGTTCCTCCTCCCCGCTCACCCCGGGGCCCGCCGCGATATAACCTATCCGCTCCCCCGGCAGGGAAAGGCTCTTGGAATAGGAGGTAACGACTATCGATTCTTCGTAAGCGCTGAGTACCGGGGGGACCCTTATCCCGCCGTAAACAATTTCCCGGTAGGGCTCGTCGGAAACAAGGTAGGGAAGGCGGCCTGTTTTTTCCCCGTGCCCCCGGAGCAGCGCCGCCAGGGCCTGTATGTCCCCGGCGGGATACACCCGGCCGCTGGGATTATGGGGGGAGTTGATCAGCAACGCCGCGGTTTTTGCCGAGAGGGCCCCGCCTATCGCCCCTATATCAAGGTTAAAATCGGGACGGCTTTCCACCTCAACAAGCTTACCCCCGTGGTTTTCCACATAGGACCGGTACTCCATAAAATAGGGCCTGGAAACAATCACCTCGTCCCCTGGGTTGAGTATGCTCTTAAAGACAACGTTGAGACCCCCGGCGGCCCCCACGGACATGATAATGTGGGAGGGAGGCACCTCGCAGGCCTGTTCGGCGGAGGCCTTTTTTGCCAGTATTTCCCGCACGTCGGGAAAACCCGCGTTGGGCATATAGCCGTGGGAACCCCTTTTGTCCTCCTCCGCCAGGGCCGTAAAAACCCGGTGAAACGCCGGGGGCGGCTCCAAATCGGGGTTACCGATGGAAAAATCAAACACCCTTTCGGCGCCGTATTGCTTCCGTAATTCATTACCCTCTTCAAACATCTTCCGTATCATCGAAGAAGAAGCCAAGGCTTCCCTTACCGCGTTCGCTATGGGCATACACACTCCTCTTTCGAATATCTAAAGCTGAATACCCGCGGTGTTCAGCCATCCATTCAAGCGCCTTCCACAGTATCAGAAAAATGCGG
>JAISRD010000105.1 GCA_031273835.1 Treponema sp.
GTTAGGGATAAACCAGGAGCAAGCCATTCAATGGGCGAATACCCGGAAAGGCTATTGGCGGACAGCCGGAAGCTGGATACTCAGTACAACACTAACGAACCACTATCTGGAAGCGCGGGGATTTCCAAATCTGGTCAAGCGGTATGAAGAACTGCGGGCCAGATTCCAGCGCCGAGAGATGCTGCACGCAACCCATTGAACCGCCGTGTACGGAACCGTACGCACGGTGGTGTGAGAGGACAGCTGCCCAACTAAATGGGCAGCCTCCTACTCGATCCGCTTAGAATGCGGCGATGACGCTCAGCTCGGCGTTGGCGCCGCCCCATTTCTTTTTGATATAGTTCTTTACCTTAGTGGTAAGCAGGGCCTTTTTTAAGGCCAGGATACGGGGGTCGTTCTCGCTGCCCTTGCGGACCACCACGTAGTTCACATAGGGAGAATCGGCGCCCTCAATGATCAGGGCCTGGCCGGAAGTAAAGCCCGCCTGGAGGGCATAGTTGCCGTTGATCACCGCTGCGTCCAGGTCCGGGAGGGACCGGGGAAGCTGGGCGGCTTCAAGTTCCCTGAACTGGAGGTTCTTGGGATTGGCGGTAATATCACGGGGACTGGGGCTGAGATTGGCGGTTCCGTCCTTAAGGGTGATAAGTTTGTTTGCCTGGAGCAGAAGCAGGGCCCGCCCGCCGTTGCTGGGATCGTTGGGAATGCCGATTACCGCGCCGTTCTTGAGATCCCCGATCTTTTTAAGTTTCGCCGAATAGAGTCCCAGGGGTTCCACATGAACGCCGAAGGCGGTCGCCAGGGCGTTGTTCCACCGTTCGTTGGACTGGAGATAGGGAAGGTGCTGGAAATAGTTGGCGTCAAGATCCCCCGAAACCAGCGCCTCGTTGGGCTGTACATAGTCCTGATACTCCACCACTTGAAGGGTAATTCCCTGTTTGGCAAGATCGGCCTTGACCAGGTTGAGCAGTTCCGCGTGGGGCACCACGGTGGCCCCCACTTTCAAGGTTGCGCTGCTCTTCGCGGCCCGCTGCCCGTAGACGGCGCTGACCAGGGTGGCCGCGATAAGCAGGCCTAACACAAATTTCTTCATAAAATCCTCCATATATTTTTCCAAAGCCCAGGGCTCCGGATAGATGCCTTAAAGCTGTTCAGCGTTTTGACCAAAGCCGGCGGCTTATCATGGTTCCCGAAAGCTGAACAAGTTCTACCAGTATCAGGATTACAATCACCGCCCCCACGGTTACGTCGGTCCTGAACCGGTAATACCCGTAATTGATGGCCAGGGTCCCCAGACCGCCGCCCCCTATGGCCCCCGCCATGGCGGAATAACCGATAAGGTTGATGATGGTCAGGGCCAGCCCCGAAATGAGCGCGGGCAGCGCCTCGGGGATCAGTACCTTGGCGATGATCTGGAATGTGTTTGATCCCATGGACTTTGCGGCGGTGATTACCCCGTTTTCCACCTCCGAAAGGGCCGATTCCGCCACCCGGGCGACAAAGGGGGCCGCGGCGATGGACAGGGGGATGATAACCGCCGAGGGCCCTATACTGGTGCCGATGATAAAACGGGACAGGGGGATGAGCAGTATCATCAAAATGATAAAGGGAAGGGAACGGAAGACGTTTACCACCCTGGAAAGGACATTGTAAAGGCCCCGTTTCGGCACAAGACCCGAAGGGGAGGTGCAGAAGAGCAGGGTTCCCAGGGGAAAGCCCAGGACGCAGGCAAAAAAGGTGGAAACCAGGGTCATGTAAACCGTTTCCAGCGTGGGTATGGGGAGCATGGCCATTACTTCAAGGGCTGTTTCAGGCATAGATCAGCTCCCTTGCGGCGGCGCTCCGGGGGTTGGAAAATACCTCTTCAACCCTTCCCCTTTCGACTATGCTGCCCCCCTCCAGGACCGCGACTTCCTCGCAGATTTCCTTTATCACCTGCATCTGATGGGTGATGATCACCGCGGTAAATTTAAGCTTGCCGTGGAGCTCCCTGATGAGGGAAAGAATGGCCCGGGTGGTCTGAGGGTCCAGGGAACTGGTCGCCTCGTCGCAGAAGAGTATTTCCGGATTTACCGCCAGGGCCCGGGCGATGGCGACCCGCTGTTTCTGTCCGCCGGAAAGCTCCTTAAGCCGGGCCTTGCGTTTATCCGAGATGCCCACCAGGGCAAGCAGTTCATTTACCCTTTCCTGTATTTCCTTTTTGTGCCGGCCTGAGATTTCAAGGGGATAGGCGATGTTTCCCGCGGCGTTCCGGGACCCCAGAAGGTTGAAATTCTGGAAGATCATCCCCATTTTACGCCTCCGCAGGAGCAGATCCCTGCCCTTAAGGGTATCTCCCCGCTCATTTCCGTAGTATATCTCGCCCGAATCCGGTTTTTCCAGGAGACTTGCGATCCGAAGCAGGGTTGATTTCCCGGCGCCGCTTTTGCCGATGATACCGAAGATGCTTCCGTCGGGTATGGCCAGGTTTACATCCCGCAATGCCGTTACGGAGGCATACTGTTTAGAGATTCCTTTTAGGCTGAACATGAACCTACCATACTTCAAAAAGCGGTCCGGTTTCAACTCCGCATACATAACATAGTAATCCTATCGGAATTACGAAAAGCGTGTCAAGGGAATATCGCAGGGATTTACGGAAAATCAGCGGAATTTTTCAAAAAAGCGGTTTGCCGGTTTACGGTACGGTTCTACCCCGCCCTGGCGATGTACTCAAGCCGCTCGATAATGGGGATGTGCTGGGTACAGGCCCCCTCGCATAGTCCGCAGGCGACGCACTTTCCCGCCCCCGACGCTGGGATGGTCCAGTGCATACCGAGCCTTTCCTTCATGGCGGCGTCCCCCTCTTTTTTAAGGAGCTTTTGGTTGTATGCGTCCATGTACTGGGGGATGGGAATCTCCTGGGGGCATTCGTCGCAGTAGGCGCAGCCGGTACAGATCCCCTCGAAGGACGAGGTGGAACGGGATTTTGCATCCTCAAGTTCCGCTTCGGTCCGGGGTTTGTAGCCCTCCATGGCCTTTAAGGCGCACTCTATATCCTCCCCGGAACGGAAACCCACGAGGGTTACCGAAATATCCCCGTGGTCCCAAAGGAAACGCAGTCCCGCCTCGACGGGGTTTTCACCGGGACGTTGGGTCCAGGCGAAAAGTTCGGGGTGCTGGGGAATGATCCCGCCCCCCAGGGGGTTCATCACCACCGCGCCGAGCCGCTTTGCCCGCACCGCGTTAAAGGCCTTTTCCCTGGTTTTGAAGTTATACGCCGAATAGCCGAAGAGCACCCCCTCAAAGACCCCCTCCATGAGCAGGGTTTCAATCTCATCCCCGATCAGGTGGCTTGAAACGCAGATATGCTTAATAAGGCCCTCTTCCTTGAGTTTGCGGAAGGTGTCGAGTATGCCGTCCCTTTTGCGGGAAGCCCAGTTATCCAGGCTGGTGATACACCACACATGGTAGAAATCAATGGCCCCTATATCCAGCCGTTTCAACTGGGCTTCTATTTCCCGCCTGATGTCGGCCGCTTTAGTTTTGAAGGTTTTGGTGGCGGCGAAGTAGGGGAGCCTTCTCCGGCGCAGTTCCGCGAAGCCCTTGCCGAATACGGTCTCGCTTTTGACGCCGAAGTAGTCCGGGGCCGTGTCAAAGTAGTTCACCCCCCCCTCCGCCGCCCTGACCATCATGCGGGCGCATTCGTCATGGTCGTCAATATGCTGAAAACGCATGCCCCCGAAACCGAGCAGCGAAACCTTCTTTCCCGTTTTTCCGTAATCCCTGTAGATCATTGAAGTCTCCTCATTATATTCGCGGTAAGTCCCGCCTTTGAGGGCGGGGAGCTTCATCCGCCGCGGGGTTTATTTTACCGCCACCAGTTCTATTTCCACCTTTCCCCCCCTGGGCAGGGCGGAAACCTGGACGCAGGACCGGGCGGGCTTGTGATCGGGAAAGCAGGCGCCGTAGATCTCGTTGAGTTTCGCGAAATTGGAAAGATCCTCCAGGAACACGGTGGTCTTAACCACCCCCTGAAAGCCGTATCCCGCCTCCGCCAGCAGGGCCTTCAGATTGGCCATCACGTTCTTCGCCTGATCCTCAAAGGC
>JAISRD010000108.1 GCA_031273835.1 Treponema sp.
CGGGGGGTGCGGGTCAACGCCATCGCCCCCGGTTTTATCGCCACCGACATGACCGCTGCCCTTCCCGCCGCGGTCAGGGAAAAGATGCTGGAACAGATACCCCTTAAACGGCGGGGAGAGCCCGCCGATGTGGCGCAGGCGGCGCTTTTTCTCGCCGCGGACGGCGCGGCCTATATAACGGGACAGGTCCTTGCCGTGGACGGCGGCATGTTCATGTAAGCGGGGAGAGGACGATGAGAAAGGTTGTTGTTACCGGCATGGGGGTCATTTCCCCCGTGGGGAATTCCCTTGGGGAATTTACCGAATCAATAAGGGAAGGAAGGAGCGGCGTCGGCAGGATCACCGCCTTCGACACCGCCGATTTCGACGTCAAGATTGCCGCCGAGGTTAAGGACTTCGATCCCTTAAGGTGGATTGAAAAAAGGGAGGCCCGTAAAATGGCCCGCTTTACCCAGTTTGCCGTTGCCGCGGCGGAACAGGCCCTGGAACAGGCGGGGCTCCTTGAAAGGGGCGGTGAAGGTTCAAGGCGGATAAAAAGCGATCCTGAAAAAACCGGCGTCGTCCTGGGGAACGGCATAGGGGGTTTTGAAATCGTCGGCGGGTCCTTCCGCAAGCTCTTTGAACAGGGGCCGCGCCGCATGCCCCCCCTGACGATACCCCTGATGATAGCCAACGAAGCCGCCGGCAATATCTCGATGATCTACGGAACCAGGGGGCCCGCCTTTACCCAGGTAACTGCCTGCTCCTCCGGTACCGACGCCCTGGGGCAGGCCCTGGACCTGATACGTTCGGGCCGCTGCGACGCGGTGATCTCCGGGGGTACCGAAGCGTGCATAGTCCCCTTCGGCATAGGCGGTTTCCAGATGCTCAAGACCCTTTCGGTCCGCAATGAGGAGCCGGAAAAGGCAAGCCGCCCCTTTGACCGGGACCGGGACGGCTTTGTCCTGGGCGAGGGCGCCGGGGTCCTGATCCTGGAAAGCGGGGAACACACCGAAAGACGGGGGGCCCTGGTACTGGCGGAATTTGCCGGGTACGGGGCCAGCGCCGACGCGTACCACATCACTTCCCCCGAACCCTCAGGCGAAGGGGGGGGCCGGGCCATCGCTCTTGCCCTGGCGGACGCGGGGCTTAAGGGGGAAGATATCCAGTACTACAACGCCCACGGTACTTCCACGGGTATCAACGATCCCACCGAAACGAAGATGATCAAAAACGCCTTTGGGAACCACGCGTATAAGCTTAAGGTGTCCAGCATCAAAAGCATGACCGGCCACTGTGTGGCCGGTTCCGGCGGGATGGAGGCCATTGCCTGCGTACAGGCCATCCGGGAGGGCTTCTTTCCCCCGACGATCAACCTGGACCATCCCGATCCCGAATGCGATCTTGACTATGTGCCGAACAGGGCCCAATACGGGACCATCAACGCCGCCGCCTCGGGGAACCTCGGTTTCGGGGGGCACAACGGCGTGGTGGTATTCAAAAAGTACGAGAGTTAAGGAGAAAAAAATGAGCAGGGAAACAATAGAGGGCCTTCTGCCCCATCGGGACCCCTTTTTATTTGTCGACGAGATCCTCCGCTGCGACGGGGAAACGATCAGCGCCCGCCATGTATTCACCGAAGGGGAATTTTTCTTTGCCGGACACTTTCCCCAATACCCGGTGGTGCCGGGGGTGATACTTATCGAGACCATGGCCCAGTCGGGCGGGGCGGGTCTGCGGAAACAGGGAATACTCCGGGGGGAGGCGCTGTTCTTCCTTGCTTCGGTGGATAAGGTAAAATTCCGCCGTCAGGTCCGGCCCGGCGAGGAAGTCCGCTCGGAAATTACCAACCTCAGGATTTCCCCCAGAATGATACGGCAGGCCGGAAAGGCCTATGTGGGGGATGAACTTGCCGCAGAGGCCCAATGGCTCTGCCTGGTCCGGGAAAACGGGGGTGCGGAATGATCATTAAACCCATGGTTAGGAACAATATCTGCATCAATAGCCACCCCGCGGGATGCGCGAAAACGGTGCGGGACCGGATCGCCTATGCGGTACAAAACCTTGCCGGGGGGAAGAACCCCGGGGAGGCAAAAGGCTCCGCCCCGGCGGGCGGTCCGGCGCTGGTTCTGGTACTGGGCTGTTCCACCGGATACGGCCTGGCAAGCCGTATCGCTGCGGCCTTCGGATACGGCGCGGCCTCGGTGGGGGTATCCCTTGAGAAGCCCGGTTCGTCCTCCAAGCCGGGAACGCCGGGGTGGTACAACAACCTTGCCTTCGACGCCGGGGCCGCAGAGGCGGCCCTGGTCTCCAGGACCCTGGAGGGCGACGCGTTTTCCGCCGAGACAAAGGCCCGTACCGCCGGGGCGATTCGGGAAGCCGCCGCCGCCGTCGGCATTCCCCCAAAGGTCGATCTTATCGTCTATTCCCTGGCCTCGCCGGTCAGGACCGATCCCAAAACGGGGATCAGCTACCGTTCGGTGATCAAACCCATAGGCGGGACCTATTCGGGGACCACCCTGGACCTGATGAGCGGAGAGGCCAGGACCGCCTCCGCCTGCGGGGCCGGCGGGGAAGAGATAGCCGCCACGATCAAGGTTATGGGCGGCGAAGACTGGGAACTATGGATCGAGGCGCTGGAAAGGGAGGGGCTTCTTTCCCCCTCGGTACGCACCATAGCCTATACCTATATAGGGCCCGAACTTTCCCGGCCTATCTACCGGGACGGAACCATAGGCCGGGCCAAACTGGACCTGGAACGGGCGGGGCGGGAACTCAACAAAAAACTCAGTTCCGGCGTCTATTCGGGGGGCGCGTGGGTCTCCGTCAATAAGGCCCTGGTTACCAGGGCAAGCGCGGTGATCCCCGTCATCCCCTTTTACGTTTCCACCCTGTTCAAGGTGATGAAATCCAAGGGTATCCACGAAGGATGTATTGAACAGATCGTCAGGCTCTACAGGGAAAGGCTCTACAGGGCGGACGGCGGCGGGGATCCCGCGAAGGTTCCGGTGGACGGTGAAGGCCGCATACGCATGGACGACTGGGAGATGCGGGAGGATGTACAGCGGGAAACGGCGGAGCTGATGAACAGGGTTATTCGGGAGGGGGCTTCCCCGGATACGGTATCTGAGCTTACCGACATAAGGGGATTTAAGCATGATTTCCTTGAAGCCCACGGTTTTGACGTGGAGGGTATAGACTATGAAGCGGATATTGATCCTTCCCGGATTCCGGCGTGAACGGCGACTCCGGGGGGCGCTCAGGCGGAGCCGCGTCCGGTATGAATGAAAGCCTGATTGTAACCCTGATAGATAAACTCGACAAAAGCGGATTGTCCGAGCTTGATTACGACGACGGCGTCTCCCGCCTGATCCTCCGCAGGGCCGGTCCCGCCGCCGCAAGCGCCGCTGGGGGCGTTTCCGCCGTAGACTCCGCCGGGGGGCCCCACGGGGCGATCCCGGTGGAGTATCCCGCCGCGCCCGAAGGGGCCGAAACCCCCGGAGCGGGGGAAATCATCGCCAGCCCCATTGTGGGAACCTTCTACCCCGCTCCGGGCCCCGATGCCCCTCCCTTTGTCAGGCCGGGCTCAAAGGTAAAGGCCGGGGACACACTCTGCATACTTGAGGCGATGAAGATGATGAACCGGCTTGAGGCGGAATTTGACTGCGAGATACGCGCCGTCAAAGCGGCTAGCGGGGACCTTGTTGAATTCGGCCAGGCCCTCTTTGAGGTAAGGCGCCCCGGCCCCCCAGGCCCCGGTAGGGAGTCCCGTTGATAAAGCGCCTCTTAATCGCGAACCGCGGTGAAATCGCCGTGAGGATTATACGGAGCTGCCGTGAAATGGGCATCGAGACCGTGGCGGTTTATTCCACCGCCGACAGGGACAGCCTCCATGTAAGGCTCGCCGACAGGGCGGTCTGTATAGGGCCCGCTGCGGCGGCAAAAAGTTATCTGGTCCGGGAAAATTTGATCATGGCGGCCCTTCATACCGGCTGTGAGGCCCTCCACCCCGGGGTGGGTTTTCTTTCGGAGAATGCCGCCTTCGCCCGGCTTGTCAGGGACAAGGGGCTCCTCTTTATCGGTCCCGACCCGGATCTGATCGAACTTTTGGGGGACAAGGTCCGGGCCAGGGCTGCCGCGGAAAAATACGGCCTCCCCGTTACGCCGGGAACCGGCGCGCTGGGGGCGGGAAACGACAGGGAAGCGGAGGAAGCCGCGGAGAAACTCGGATTTCCGGTGATCATCAAGGCCGCGGCGGGGGGAGGCGGCAGGGGTATGCGCATAGTACGGAAAGCGTCGGAACTAAAGGAAAACATCGCCCTCGCCGCCGGGGAGGCGGAGGCAAACTTTGCCGACCCCGCGGTGTTTATCGAAAAGTACCTGGAAAACCCCCGGCATGTGGAACTGCAGATCATTGCCGACGGAGCGGGGAACGCGGCGGTCCTGGGTGAGCGGGACTGTACGGTACAGAAGAACCACCAGAAACTTATCGAGGAAAGCCCCTCCCCGGCGCTGGACCCCCGTATGCGGCTCTCCATGACGGAGGGGGCGGTCCCCCTGTTCCGGGAACTTAAGTACCGGGGGGCGGGTACCGTTGAATTCCTCGTGGAGGGGCGATCCTTTTACTTTATGGAGGTAAACGCCAGGATACAGGTCGAGCATCCGGTAAGCGAACTGGTCAGCGGTACGGATATCATACGCCAGCAGATCCTCTCCTGTACCGAGGGCCGTATGGAAATCGACCCGGACGCCGTGGAACTGCGGGGCTGGGCCCTGGAGTGCCGCATCAACGCCCTCTCGCCGGGAACCGTTACCCGCCTGGAAGTTCCCGGCGGCCCCGGGGTTCGCTTTGATTCGTTCCTCTACGCGGGCTGTACCGTTCCGCCCCACTACGATTCCATGGCGGCAAAACTCATCGTCCATGGCCGGGACAGGGATCACGCAATAAAGCGGATGGACCGCGCCCTGGGGGAACTGATCGTTGAGGGAATAAAAACCAACAAAGACTGCCAGCGCCGTATCATCAACCATCCCCTATTCCGTTCCGGAAACTTCGGAACATCCTGTTATGAGGAAATCGAGAAGGAGGCGGAAAATGGCTTCTGAAAAGAGCCCCCCCTGTCCCGGCTGCGGCGCTCCCCCGTTTAACAATGAAGAAGATGCCGCCGCCGCGCTGATGAGCTGCCCGGACTGCGGATGGCATTACCGCATGGAACCGGAGGACCGCATCGCCTACCTGGCGGACAAGGGAAGCTTTGTTGAATTTTCGGCGAACCTCCGGTCCCTCAACCCCATAGACCTTTCGGGCTACGAGGAGAAGCTTTCCCAGGCGGAGGCAAAGGCCCGCATGAAGGACGCCGTCATAACCGGTTCCTGCACCATCGAGGGGAAACCCCTGATCCTGGGCCTCATGTCCTTTAAGTTTATGGGGGGCTCCATGGGTTCCGTGGTGGGGGAAAAGGTAAGCCGGGCCCTCCTCAAGGGAGCGGAGGAAAGGATCCCCGTGCTGATCTATACCACATCGGGGGGCGCCCGTATGCAGGAGGGGATATTCTCGCTTATGCAGATGGCAAAAACCGCCAGCGCAGCGGGGGAACTGGACAAGGCGGGGGTCCCCTTTTTCATCGTGCTCTGCGATCCCACTACCGGCGGGGTAACGGCGTCCTTCGCCATGCTGGCCGATGTGATCATGGCGGAACCGGGGGCCCTTATCGGGTTTGCCGGCCCCCGGGTTATTGAGGGAACCATACGGCAGAGCCTTCCCGAAGGCTTTCAGCGCGCCGAATTCCAACTGGAGAAGGGCTTTGTGGACCTCATCGCGGCCCGCAAGGACCAGCGCCGCATCATCTCCTCCCTCATTGATCTGCACAGCCCCCATGGGGGTAAACCGTGAAGGGTATTTCGTCAAAACTCCGGGAATTAAAAAAACTGATCGAGGATTCCGGCCTTGACGCCCGGGACGAACTGGAAAGGCTGGAGGCAAAGCTCGGTTCCCGGTTAAAAACGGAAACGGTCTGGAAACGGGTGGAACTTGCCCGCCACCCTGAACGGCCCTACGCGGAGGATTACATCGCCCGTATTTTCGACGGTTTTATCGAACTCCACGGCGACCGCTGTTTTGGGGACGATCCCGCCGTTATCGGGGGCCTGGGCTTTCTTGATTCCCGGCCCGTTACCATCCTGGCAAACCAAAAGGGCCGCAGCCTTAAGGAGAATCTCAGGCGCAACCACGGCATGGCTAACCCCGAGGGTTACCGCAAATCCCTGCGGCTGGCAAAGGAGGCGGAGAAGTTCCGCCGCCCCATCATCACCCTGGTCGACACCGCCGGGGCTTGCCCCGGCCTGGGGGCGGAAGAACGGGGCATAGGAGAGGCCATAGCCCGGAATCTCCGGGACTTCAGCCGGCTGCGGACGCCGGTGATCTGCGTGATCATCGGCGAGGGAGGTTCGGGGGGCGCCCTTGGCCTCTGTGTGGGGGACAAAATCTACATGCTGGAAAACGCCATCTATTCGGTCATAAGCCCCGAAGGCTGCGCGTCCATACTGCTGCGGGACGCCGCAAAGGCCAAGGACGCCGCGGTGATGCTCCGCATCACCAGCGACGACCTGCTGGAATTCAAGGTTATCAACGGCATAATCCCCGAACCTCCCGGGGGCGCCCATACCGATCCGGACAAAACGGCGCGGATCATCAGGGAAATACTCTCCCGAGACCTGGAAGACCTCTGTTCACGGAACACGGAAGTCCTGGTCCGTTACCGGAATCAGAAAATACGGAAAGCCGGCCACTGGAACGAAAGCTCAGGGGGGTAATTAAAAAAGGTTTTTCATTCTTCCCCTTCTCCTCTTACGTTGTGGTATGTCGTGTAGCGTTGTGGTTTCCCCTCTTCCCTTGTCCGTGGCGCTATGGTTAAGATACTGTTGAACATGAAAAGCCTTTTTGTCCGTATACAGCTTGGGGTTCTGCTGCTCTGCTTTTTACCCGGAAAGGGCTTTGCCGCCTGGGAGGAAGAGACCGTATACGGGGTTTCGCAAAAATGGATGGGGGTGGAAACCGAATTGCTGAACTACGTTACCGCAAGGCCCCCTATGGGGGCCGGGGAGCCCGCGGCGGAGGACCTTTTGGCGGCCCTTGAGGATTTTAGCGAATCGGTGGAGGAGTTTCTTCAATCCCCGCTGCATGAAAGCGGCCGTCTTACCGCTTTTTCCCAGAGGGATACGACCCGGCATATAAGGGCCCTGCTTGAGGAACTGGTCCGGGCGATCCGGGCGGAACAAAGCGGCGCCATCCTGAAGTTTTCCGGGGAAATCCGCTGGGAGCTTGCCCGGTGGCAGTATCTGGATTCGGCAATGGCGGATACTATTCACCTGAAATACTTTTACCAGTTCATTGTTTTCATTACCCTTATCATCGTCATGTCCCTGATTGTATGGCGGCTCATCGTGTCGCTGGAAAAAGCGCGGGCCAAGGGTAAACAGAGCGCCGCCTTTTCCCGCCAAATGGCCCTTGGTCAGGAACAGGAACGTTCCCGTATCGCCCGGGAACTGCACGATTCGGTGGCCCAGGAATTGAGCGCCCTGGAAATGAAGGTTTCGCAAATCAGCCGCCGGGCCGGTAACCGGCGCGGGGACCTTGATGGCGCCGAAATACAGGAGCTTTGCGCCGAGCTGGGCGCCGGTCACGCGGGGCTTATCGCCCAGGTGCGGGCTATCTGCAATGACCTCGTGCCGCCGGAATTCCGCCACCAGGGGCTGGCGGACGCGCTGCGCAAGCTTTGTTACGATTTTGGGAAAACCGCCGGCCTGGAGTGCCGCATAACGGTCGCGGAGGGCTTCACCGCCTGCCCCATGCCTGTCCAGATGCAGCTTCAGTGTTTCCGGCTTGTTCAGGAAGCACTGGGGAACATCCGAAAACACGCGGAGGCAAAAGAGGTAACCGTGTTACTGTGCAATACCGGTGAAACAAAACCGGCTCTGCTGATCTGCGTCAGTGATGACGGCAAGGGCTTCGCCCCTCCCCAGTCCGACTATGATACCAGCCGTCTGCCGGCGGGCCATTTCGGCATACGGGGAATGTACGAACGCGCCGCCATACTGGGAGGCGCCTTGAGTTTTATAGGCGAAGAGGGTGAGGGGACCATGGTAAAAATTGAGGCGCCGCTGTGATGAAAATCGTAAGACACGCCGCCCTCTGCGTTGCGGCGGCCTTTGCCGTGTATTTTCTCAATTCTTCGTTCAGCTTTCTGGCGGTTACGGTACTCGGTCTTCCCCTGTTTCTGGATACATTGTTTACCTGCGCCCTGGCCTTTACCGCAGGCCCCCTGCCGGGTATCGCCATTACCGTCATAAGCTACTTTATCACGGGCACGGTCCGTTACTTCCGGTTCGGAGACCGGGGGACTTACCTCTATGCCCTGTGCGCCGTCGCGGAGGTATTGTTGATATACGGCTTCCGCGGCTACTTCTGCCGTGGACATCCGCGCCGGGAAAATGCCGGCGGCCTGGAGGGTTCGCTAATCGGTACGGTGTCGGCGCTGCTCCTGTTATACCTGGTGACCTGTATGACCATGAGCCTTATCGGGGGCATGGTTGACTGGACCATCGCGGTTACCTTGGGGCCTGTGGACAATGCGGCGTCTTCCTATACTTTTTTCAAGATGGGGCTGCTGCGGAACAGGCTGCCCCTTTTAGCGGCGGCCATTCTTTCCCGCATACCGGTAAATATCATCGACCGGTTCATTACCATTTTCGGGGGTTACGGTTTGGGGCTCCTGCTGCGGAAGGTAAAGAAAATTAACCACTGACTACACGGACAAGTTAGGGGAAAGCGGTTAATTTCTTCCTGTTCTTTGCGGTTTGTGGTTAATTTTATACCAGGCCCAAAGAAGTGGCGATGCGTACCGCGTCGGCCCGGTTAACGGCGCCCAGTGTGTTGTAGACGCTGCTGATCACGCTTTTTACCGTATTTATCGATATGGAAGAAAGGCCGGCTATCTCCTCCCGGGTAAGCCCCTGGGAGAGGCCGGTGAGGACATCCTGTTCCCGGCGGGAAAGGCTTACCCGGAGCTTGGCCGTCTTGCCTGCGGGTTGGGATTGCTCCACCGCCATGAAGAGTTTTTTTGCGTAAGCCGAGGCGTTCCTGAGGACCCTTTCCAGCCATGCCGGGGGAATCGCCG
>JAISRD010000115.1 GCA_031273835.1 Treponema sp.
AGTTTTTCCTTCGTAGAGCCCCGAAAGTATTTCCGGTTCATCCGGTTCGTTCCGTTCCGTGGACGCGGGCCCTCCCCCGCCGGGCCTGCGCCGCCTGAGTTCCCTCCGTATATCTTCAACCGAAAGGGGGATTCCCGCGGGGCAGCCGTCTATGACACAGCCCAGGGCGGGACCGTGGGACTCGCCGAAGGTGCTGACCCGGAAGATCAGGCCGGTGCTGTTTCCCGGCATGTCAGGAGGCTTCCATTTCCGCCATGGAGGGCGGATTCGCCCCCTTAGCGGCATTGTAGGGGCTGCCGCCCTTACAGGGGACATATACATCCCGCCCCGCCGGATTTTTTTCGGGGACCATATCGATAAGGGCGTCACCGCAGCAGACTATCATGGCTTTATCGTATCAATATTTTAATGATTTGAAAATCACCCCGGAAGGCAGAGCGTTTACACCGGACCGCTTTTTAGTTACAGTAAGTTGAACGATTAACATAATTGAACGTATATAACGATTACACAGGAGAGCGGGATGAAAAATATACTCTGTTATGGAGACTCCAATACATGGGGGTGTATTCCTGTTACCAATAAACGCTATTCTTGGGATGTCCGTTGGCCGGGCGTTATGCAGCAGGCTTTGGGCGGTGGATATCATGTGTATGAAAATGCCCTAAACGGGCGTACAACAGTCTTTGAAGACCCGATTGAGGAAGGCCGGTGTGGAAAGACCGGATTTTCCACCATCTTGGAAGTCAACGCGCCCTTGGATCTAGTCATTGTGATGCTTGGTTGTAACGATTGTAAGCAACGTTTTCTAAAGAGCCCTTGGGATATTGCCTGGGGAATAGACCTGCTGATACAGTATATCCGGCGGACTCCCTGCGGCGTGGATGGACAGCCACCAGAGATTCTAATAGCAGCTCCGATTCGTTTTGGTTCTACTTGGGATCAGACGATCCTCGGTACGGTTTTTGGGCCAAGATCCACTGAAATTTGTGAACAACTGCCCGACACTTACCGCTATGTGACAGAAAAAAACCGTTGCCACTTCCTTGATGCGGGACATTATGCGGCGCCCGGCGTGGATTGTGTGCATCTCACGGAAGAAGGGCATCGGAAACTTGGCGAAGCGTTCACCCGTAAGTCCAAAGAAATCATCTTGGGAAGAAAAGAAACTGTTGGAAACGGCGCGATCCAAGGATAATCAGTGGTACGAGCCATATTCTTTTGCCGCATCATAAAAGGCCAGAATATTTTCCAGCGGGGTATCCGGCTGGATATGATGAGCCGGCGCAACAATGTAACCACCGCCTCCGGCACAGCCCTGAATAAGGCGTCCTGTTTCCGCCTTTATCTCCTCCGGAGTTCCAAAGGGCAGGATGTGCTGGATGTCCAGGCCGCCCCACAAGCTCAGTCTATCCCCATAGCGCCGTTTCACCTCAAGCGGGTCAATCGCCTTTGGCTGGATAGAATGGTAGATGTCCACACCCATTTCAATAATATCGTCTAACACAAGGAAGGGATTTCCACAGGTATGGTAGGCGATTTTAATATCAGGATTGACTTTGCGGTATTCGGCGATCATGTAGGTAAAGCGGGGTTTAAGATATTTCCGAAATGTATCGGGCGACATCAACATTCCCATCTGTACTGCAATGTCATCCCCCATCCAAAGCATATCAGCGCCCAATTTAACGCCCGTAAGTCCGGCATGCAACGGCTGGAACATCACCTTATCAAAAAGCGTATGTGCGTAATCTTCATCTTCCACCATATCAATGAGGAGTTCTTCCATACCACGTAACGCCCAAGCAGTCTCAAAAAGAGTACAGGTAATACTGGCTACCATCCACATGGTCTTCCCGTAAACGTCCATTTTTCGCTTCAGAGTGTCATATTGGGTGGGTTCAAATGGATCCGGCGGGTTCCATGAAGCCAATTTTGACTTGTCACCCGATAATGGCCGTTCTACCATCTCTGTGTAGCTCCCCTTGCCAAAGGTAACCCTTTTCCAGCCTATACCGTAGTCACAGACATAGGAATCCCCTTGCCGGTAATAGCTGGTTTCAAATCCCCTTCCAGATGAAACGATCACCATATCGTTCCCCATGGTCACGCCGATATCATCGTGTTCCCCAAATTTTTGCCGGAGTAACGCTGCGATTTCAGGCGTATAGGTAGCATTTACCGGCGTTCTATCCGGTTCCTGATGCAAAAGCGCAATTCGTACGCGTTCTTTTGATGTCATGGCGTAAACCTCCCTCATCCGGTTCGATGCGGGGCTTTTTAGTAAACCCCGCATCGTTCTTTCTTTATTACCGACCCCTCGATTAGGGCTTTACTTTAAACTGGTAGTTTGCGGCATCCCGCTCTACCGCCGCACGGTCAAAATTATTGGCTTGTTCAATAAAGTCGTTGGTATACACCTGATTCAACGGGAGGGCGGAGGAGATAGTACCGGAATCAATAGAACCCTGCATATTGAGCTGCCATTTATCCTCATAGTGCCAGCCGATATTGCTTCCGATCATCGCCTGATCTTCTGCCGTAAGGCCAAAGTTCATGTCGGCCCGGCCCTTGGCCAGCAGTACCGCCACATCCCAGGGTACGCTAATAGCCGGGAATTTTTGCATGGAGATATCCGCGCTCGCTTCGGGACTGCTTTTCACAAACCACATGCCCTTGGCCAGACCACGGGCAAAAGCAACCACAAGTTCAGGATGGTTATCGATCATATCCTGGCTGGTAATAAAGGAATTACCGCAATTCTGGAACACCTCATTACCGTCGATATAACGCAAATGCAGACCCTGACCGTTATATTGGTAAACCTCGCTGACCCAGGTAAAGAGGATATCAATATTGCCGTTTTCAACCATCGCTGCACGGCTCTCACCGGCGACGATCCACTGTACATCCGTCTTGGGATTAATGCCGGCCGCGAGCAGGATCGGTTCCGCCAACCCCTGCCAATCCGCCATACCCAGAGCAATGGACTTGCCCTTCATATCTGACCATGTTCGGATCGAACTGGACTCTTGGACGGCAAAACCGAAGATATCAATGTTGTCATATTGGAAAAATGACTTGACCTTGATACCATTGGCGATGGCGGGGATCGTGATAGCAGGAGCGGGGGTTGCAAAATTCGCCTGGCCGGTCTCAAGCATCTTGCAGTCGTCTACGCCGCCGTCCACGATGGATACATCCAAACCTTCTTCCCTCCAATAGCCCATGGCCAGCGCCGCATAGAGCGGGCCGTCTTCAAGAGACTCCACGCTCCGCGGCATCATCAATGTTACCGGCGTTAGAGACGCGGATTCGGCACCCGCTTCCTCTTTTGACGATGCCTTACAGGCGACGATGACCAGCGCAAGGGCCAATACCACAAGAACTGTCAATACCTTTTTCATGTTTTTCTCCTTATTTTGCCGTATTATACGGCTTTTGATTTTATTTGCTCCGGCGAACCCGCCGGAAATCAAATCTCTTTTATCCACCAGTATCCCCGTTTCGCTTTTTTAAGTTTTCCAATTGAGCGCCTTCCGTTCAAGCAACGATGCAAGACCGTAGAGCAGGAGCCCGACGGCGGCGACGAGAAAAATACAGGCAAATGCGTATTCCGTCTTATAGTAGACGGTATAGTATGAAATACGGTTACCAAGCCCAGCGCTCGACGCCACAAACTCAATGCCGATACAGGCCGTCGTTGCAAAGATCGCCGCCAGCTTGATTCCTGAAAACACATCCGGCAAGGCAGTGGGAAAGATCACATAAAAAAAACGCTGAATCCTGTTTGCCCGAAGAGACTGCATAAGTTCCAGCCGGAGCTTTGGCACATTGTTGAATCCCGTACATGCGTTCATGTTGATAATCGGAAAACATTGGATCAAAGCTCCGATAACGCGGACATTCATACCAAAACCCAACTGGATGCAGAGGATAGGCATGAGGGTCATGAGCGGTGTAGTCACCAGCAGAATGACAAAAGGCGAAAGCGCATCGTTAACAAGCCGGAAGTTCGTAATCACCGCAGCAAAAAGGATTCCACAGGGGATAGCCAACAGATACCCTGACAGGATAGTGGCGGAACTGATCCAGAAATGAGGCGCCAATTCATCAAAATTTTCAAAAATACACTGGAAGATAGCCAGCGGCCCCGGTACCAGCACTTTGGGCACTTCAAAGATTCGGATACACAGTTCCCAACCTCCGAAAATGACAAAAAACATAATCACCGGCGCTAAAATCTCTGACATCCGGGACATAGGCTTTTCTTCCACAGATACGCTCCTTCCTTATCTAAACGATACCCTTCCGGGCCATCTTTCCTATACAATTGAGCTAAGCCCAAGATCTCCTATCATCCTCGTAATGCGTTCCTCATAAGCGGTGAAGGCGGGTTCCTTGGCCAGCGCCAATGTACGGGGATAGGAAAAATCAATGGGGATTTCATTTTGTATCCGACCGGGCTGGGTAGCCATCACGACAACCCGGGATGCCAGTAGTACTGCTTCCCGTACATTATGGGTAATAAAGACAATCGTTTTTTTTGTCTTGTCCCAAATGTCCAGAAGTTCCAGATCCAGAAGTTCCCGATTGATTTCGTCCAGGGCGCCGAATGGTTCGTCCATCAAAAGAATTTCCGAGTCGTGTACCATGGCGCGGACTACACCGGCGCGCTGCATCATCCCGCCGGATACCTCCGCCGGCCGGGCCTTTGCG
Source organism: Treponema sp. (assembly GCA_031273835.1). GTDB lineage: Bacteria > Spirochaetota > Spirochaetia > Treponematales > Breznakiellaceae > JAISRD01. Next base: position 4,720 of record JAISRD010000115.1, read on the forward strand.
TAATCTGAGAGACCAACCATTTCCAGAAGCGCGTCGGTATGTTTTTCCCATTTTTCACCGGCATAACCCAAAATTTTTAACGGGAGCTGTACATTCTTGCGAATCGAAAGCCACGGCAATAAATTGGGTTCTTGAAAGACAAAACCGATCTTCCGCACCAGCTTATTTTTTTCCCGTACACTACCTCGATTCGCGTGGATACCGTCGACCAGCACCTCGCCAGAAGAAGGCTGGATGATGTCGCTGATGATACGGATGATCGTCGACTTACCGCAGCCCGAAGGTCCCAAAATAGACACCAACTCCCCTTCATGTACATCCAGTGTGACTTCTTCCAAGGCCTTCACTGTTTGATGGCGGGTTTGGAAAACCATGTTCACATTTTTCATGCTGATCTTTGTCTTCATATTTTCCATACGATGACCTTCTTTTCAATGTAACTCACCAACATAAAGAGTGAGTATCCAATGATAGCTAACAGCACGATACAACCGAATATCTTGTCCGTAAGGAGGTAACGCGAGTACTGCAAAATACGTACACCAATACCCTGGCCCTGGAGTACGAAATCCGCCGCAACCGCCGCCAGCGTACCGAAAATACAACCCAGCTTGATACCGGTAAAGACCTGTGGCAGGGCGTTTGGAAAAACGGCCTTCATAAAGATTTGCAGCCGACTAGCGCCGAGGGATCTCATTACCTCAATTTTGGAAGATTCGATATTTATAAAACCATTCAGCGTATTCAGCGCGATAATAGGCGCCGCTAAAATCACGATGCTGACGATCCTGATATTCGGATTCAGTCCCATCCACAGCTTGAGCAGCGGGATCATCGTAATCATCGGTGTTACCACCAACAGAATGAGATAAGGAGTCATAGCTTTTACAAGGATACGGAATTGGGAAAACAGGGAAGCTGCCAAGATACCAAGTGGTATTGCGATACAGATACCAGTCAGGGTGTACCGCACTGTTGCCAGGAAATAGGGCAGAATATCCTTTACAAAACTTTCGGCGGTGGAGACTGCGATATGGGATGGTTTGGGTAGGATGTTTTTTGGAATGCCGGTCATATCCAAAAAAAACTCCATCGCCGAAACGATGATCACCAAAAAAACGATAGGCGCCCAGAGAGCCTGTAGGTCTTTCTTGTTTTTCTTCATAACCCTTTATCCTTTTCCTGGCAGGTACATTTCAGTATTACAAACTCCGCAAAAGTCCATCCAACTCCTCCACATGCCGGATAAAACTGTCCTTTCCCAGTAAGTCAGGAGTACGCTCTTCCTCAGGAATGTCCACCGCGATTTCACGGAAGATGCCCGAATGCCCGTGCGCCAGCACACACACACGTCCACTTAGAAGCAGAGCCTCCTCTACGTTATTGGTAACAAACAGGATGGTTTTTCGTGTCGTTTTCCAGATGTTCAACAGTTCAAAAGCCAGTATCCGGCGGGTAATAGCATCCAACGCGCCAAAAGGCTGATCCAGGATCAGGATTGAAGGGTTATGGACCAACGCCCGGGCAATACTCGCCCTTTGACGCATCCCTCCCGACATTTCGTGGGGATACATGGTTCTGTACTTTTCAAGTCCCACCAGCCGAAGCAATTCATATATCCGGGCATCCCATTTTGGCCCTTTGAGTTTCATTACCTCCAGCGGAAGACGCAGATTTTTTTCGCAGGTCCTCCAGGCAAACAGATTATCATGCTGAAAGACAAAACCAAAGTCACGCAGCTTTTCCTTGGGGAGATATTTGAAAAAAGTCTCATCTTTTAATCTAATAGAACCTGATGTAGCGGACATGATGCCTCCGGCAATTTTAAGCAGCGTCGATTTACCACAACCCGAAGGTCCCACGATGCTGACAAACTCATGTTCCCGTACCGAGAGATTAACGCCTCTCAGCACGGCAGTTTCTGTTTTCTTTGTCCGGAAGGTCTTGCATATATCAAGCAAAGAAAAAAAGGCGTTTTCTGGTGGAAAATCGTTAATCTGGGCCGGAAACAGAGTAACCATGGAAGGCAGTATATACCTATCCCCGAAGAATGTCAAATTTTATTCTCAAAACCTGTCAAATTTTTGCATATTTTATCAAAATCAATCAAAGAAATAACCAAAAAGGAGACACCGGACTATTCAGCCGGCCTCATACCAGGATAATTTTGAGTCCCGCGTCGGTATATTTCTTATAAAGTTTCCGATCCAATTCCTTCCCGGTGATGATAAGATTCACATCCTCACATCCGCAGACATTGAGGAAGGATTCCTGTTCGAATTTGGAATGATCGCAGAGTACGATGATTTCGTGGGAACTGCTTATTACCTTTCGTTTAATCTGAACTTCTTCAATATTGGTGATCATAAGCCCCCCGCGGAGGCTTATGGCGTCTATACCCAGAAAGGCCCGGTCAAAACAGAGATCTTTGAGGGTAGTTTCGGCAAAGTAACCTGTCAGGGTATAATAGTGCCGACGGAGCGTACCGCCGATAAGGGTTACCGAAAGGTATTCCGCATTAATGAGGTTTTGAGCAATATTCATGTCATTGGTGGCAACCGTAATATCCTGCAGGTTAAGCATAAATTGGGTCATCGCGCATACGGTAGTACTGGCATCGAGGAAAATACTTTCATTCCTGCCTATCCGCTGTATGGCATCCCGGGCGATCCGGCGTTTTTCCTCAGCGTTTATCTCCTGTTTGATCTTGTAAGGGTATTCGTAGAGGCTGCCCCGTTTGGCCAGAATAGCGCCTCCCCGGGTCAGATCGACTACCTGTTCCTTTTCCAGATGTTTCAAGGCCCGCCGTACGGTAGCAGTGGAGATATCCAGCATATCCGCCAGATCTTTTATATCGGCGTATTCGTTTTTTAGGAGGTAATCCTTGATTTTATCGAAACGCTCAACCTGCAGCATGGTTTTACAGCTTATCGGATCGATTTCACCTTGTCCATGAAGGCTTTTACCCTCTTTTTATCCACAGGATTTTCAAATACACCATCGAATTTGAAGGTCGTCCCTACTATTGCTCCATCCGCATGGGCTAGTTGGGCCTCAATATTATCCAGTTTACAGCCTGTATTGGAAAAGACCACCGTATCGGGGACGATCTTTTTTACCCGAAGCAAAATTTGGGTATCCGTCTCGCTGCCGGCGGTCAACCCCGAGACGCAGAGCGCGTCAGGCCGGTTATTGAAAACCGTGGTCCGGGCGATATCCTCAATGGTACGATCCGCCAGATATACGGCCGCCTCGGGAACTATATTGAAAAAAAGTTTAAGATCCCGGCGGCCCAGATTCACCCGGTGACGGGCGGCTTCCCCGGCATTGGTATTCCAGAGACCGAAATCGCTTGCGTAGACTCCGGATATAATCTCTCTGATGAAGGAAGCCCCCGTGGCGGCGGCCAAATCTATAGAAGCAATAGGATCCCAGAGGGCATTTACTCCATAGGGAATGTTGATAAGGTTTTTCAGTTCTCCGATTATCCTGGCCATGGCGGCGATGGTCTCAGGCCGTACTTTGGTCAGGTATGGTAAACTGAATTCGTTGGAGAACATTACCCCGTCAATTCCCCCCTCTTGCAGGTTGAGCAATTCCTTCTTTGCGGCTTCAACTACCTTATCCATGCCCCCTTCGATATCATAACCTGGATCCCCGGGCAAGGCCTGAAAATGGCACATTGCGATTATGGGTTTCTGAACCCCAAACATTTCTTTAAGCCATGTGATACTCATAATGCCTCCTGATAGACAAATTCGATCGTGTTTCTGGAGTTTACAATAGTTGTCATTTTTTTGCAAGTTGTTTCACCTCCGGAACGCAGACCGGAACGTCAAACGGGGTTTATCAAACGGCGGTAAAGCAGACCGTTTTGCGTTACGAAGAGCCCTTTCTGATATAAAGGGGTATGGAGGAAATTTCCCTGTCGTCAATGTACAGCGCGAAATTGACAACCCCGGTGGACTTAAAACGCAGGTTGGAAATAGTAAAGACCAGATGGGAAACCGCCGTGGCGTTTCCCGCCCCCTGCACATTCACATTACCGGTTACCGGCTCTATGTTAAGTTCTCCGTCAAGATCCCTGGCTTCGATGCGGAAATGGTGGTTCACAAATTCCCACAGATCGAAACGCACCCGGATAACCACCGAAAGCTGGGGATGTACGCAGGGAAAATTCCGGGAAATGATCGTGTCGAAGGTACCCACAATGGTAAGCTTTCCGCCGCTTTCCTGGGCAAAATCGCAAAAGGTAAAAAGTTCTGTCTTCATACCGCCCCGGGGCCGCTATGCCGTGACCAAACCGGTCAATTCCCCGGCCCCGGAAACACCCCTCAGCTCCGGCCGGTAGGCTATTACCCTGTTTCTGCCGGATCGTTTTGCCGAATACATGGCAAGGTCCGCGTTGTTGATAAGCCCCTGGATTCCGCTCTTTTTACCGGAAAGATCCTCCGTGTTTTCTTCCCGGTCCTTGAAAAAGGTCTCTTCCCCGCTCTCCGCGACTCCGAAACTCGCCGTTACCCTCACGTCGCCGTATTCAAGCTTCACGGGAGACGTTTCCAGGGCCGCCCGCAGGCGTTCCGCGATGGCCATACCCGTTGTCTCACCCGCGCCGGCAAAAAAGAAGGTGAATTCCTCCCCGCCGTAACGGCCCAAAAAGTCATGTTTCCGCAGTCCCGCGGACATAACCTTTACCACATGACGGAGGGTTTCGTCCCCGGCCATGTGACCGTAGGTATCATTAAAATTCTTAAAGTGATCGATATCCATGATGGCTATACAGAAGGGCTCGCCGCAGGCTCTTTCCGTTTCCATGATCACCCTGTCCATAAAGGATACCCGGTTCAGCGCCCCGGTAAGGGGGTCGTGGCTGGCCAGAAATTTAAACCGGGCTTCGCTTTCCTGCAGGGCCTCCATGGCGGAAAAACTGCGGGTTACCTCGCTTTGGAGTTTCTCCTCTTTTTGCTTCAGGACGGAAAGGGTTTTGTCCATCTGCTGTACCATGCTGTTAAAGGCCGTGGAAAATTCACCCATAAAGTGAACCCGCTGGGTAAAATCGCCCTTTTCCACCATTTGTACCTGCCAGATCATATGGCGCAGGTGGGCCTGGAGGGCCTTGAGGCAGCCCGGTATAATTCCCCTGATCCGGATGGCCGGAGAAAAATCCCCGGCGGAAAAGGACAGCAGTATCTCCCTGATGGTTTTTAGATCTTCGTGGATTTCCCCAAGGAGGGGCTGTTCCGCCAGTTCCCCCTCGAGTTTCGGGATGGAATTACCCCGGAGGAGACCCCTGATATGCTCCAAAGCCTTAAGCTCAAGATTATCCATGTTATCTTAAACGACTTTCGCCTCAAAACGGCAGGTCCTGGACCCCGTGCACCAGCAGTCTATTTCCCGCACGTTAAAACCCTTGCCGCTGAAGGATTCCAGGACCCCCTGAATAAAACCTTCGTCGTAGACGCAGACCACGTCGGCCGTATCGGGAAGGCCCGAACAATCCAGGTCCTCGTCGACGGTAAAGATAAACTGGGAATTATCCTGCCTGGCCGACTCGACCCGGAAAATACCTATCCCCAGGGCGTTAAAGGATTCCTGCACCTTGTTTGACAGGGAAGCCACATCTTGAGCGCCGCTTAAGAATTTCTCAAAAAAGGCCCTGCCCGCCATAACCCCCGCCTCGCGGAACAGAGTATCGGCCATTTCGGTACCGTAATGCTGTTCCAGTATATCCCGCAGGGTAAATTGAAAAAGGCGGTATACCTCTATCCTCGTACTGGGACCAAGGCTGGGCCGGGCTACCTGCATATCGGCGCCCACGGTATTATCCCAATCAAACTCGTACTTACGCTGACTTTCCATCGATTCCTCCGGTATCAAGATAATACCGCGTATATGCCCCCTTGACAACACCGCAAAGACGCGGGGGAGAGGCGGGATGGACGCCGCCCCCCCCTCTACTCGCTATCCCCTCCTACAAAAAACGCCTTAAGAATTTACTGTAGGTCCTGGCGTCTGGAATGGCGGGGAAGACGGCGATCCGGCCCCGCGGAACGGGGCCGGTAAAACGCGGCGGGCACTTGTTATTTTTTACCGTATTTCTTTGCTTTACTTAAACAATTTTTACACAGGATATAATTTTTTGATCTGACCCTTTTTCCGCAGCGCGGGCATTTATTCTTTTCCTTGCGTTCAGCATACCGTTCCCTTCTTTTTTTATTAACCTCATCCCTGTGTTTTTCAAGAAAATGCCGCTGCCTGATACGATTCGCTTCTCTGATTGATTCTTCATCCGTTTTACCCATTGCGCCTAACCCTCTACAATGTTATTTTATGGTGTTTCTAATAGTATGTCAATTATTCCGAATAGAGATATTATATCAGAATAATTGTATAATGCCCCTGTTATTTACTCTGTTTTCAAGGGGCTGAAGGAGGATCTTATGGCATGGCGGGTGGCGGTTTCAAGCGTCGACGACGTACTGATCAATCAGCATTTCGGCCGGGCCCGGTGGTTTTATATCCGGGACCTGGAACGGGACGGGACCAGCAGATCCCTGGGGAGGCGCGCGGTAAGCCCCCTGTGCGGGGGCTGTGAAAACGGTGAGGGCGGCGCTGGGGGCGGCGGGGAATCGGGCCTTGAGGCCCTGGGGGACTGCGCCGCGGTATTAACCGCGAAGATAGGCCCCCATGTCCGGGGGGAGCTTGAAAGGGCGGGTATTTCGGTCTTCGAGGAACCCGCCGTCATAGAGGAGGCCCTTCAAAAGCTCGCGGCCTACTATGTGCGGACCCGGCGGCCTGAAAACGCGTAACTACCCGTGGGAAAAGGTCTGCTCTGCCTCCCGCGGGCCGTAGAGCAGGGCGCCGAGATCCCCCTTTCCGGGGATACCGCAGGCGTCGGCCCGGCAGTGCCGGCAGTGCCTGAAAACGGGGAGCCGCTTTTCGGCAGCCTCCCGGGCCCGGGCGAGTTCCGCGCAGTCCGGGGGCTTGAAGGCGGCAAATTCATGCTGTGGTATGAGGGGTATGATGTTGATGATCCCCGCCCCCAGTTCCTCCACGGTACGGGCGATTTCGCCGATGTGATCGCCGTTCACCGTTGGGATAAGAACCATATTTATCTTTACCAGCATGCCCAGCCCCGCGGCCTTCCTGATCCCCCGCTTCTGAGCCCCGATTAAGAGCGAGGCCCCTTGAGGGCCCTCATAGACCCTTCCGTCCAGGGTTACCCGGGAACAGATACGGTCCAGGATGAGGGGGTCCACGGCGTTGACCGTTACCGTGATGGTCCGCACCCCCGCCTCCAGCAGCGCTTCGGCCCTCTCTTCCAGGAGCAGCCCGTTGGTACTGAGGCAGTTGATAAGATGGGGATAGGCCCGGTGGATGAGCGAGAAGGTTTCAAGGGCCTGGGGACCGGCCAGGGTGTCGCCGGGGCCGGCGATGCCGGCGACGGTAATTTCGGGGCAGAGCTTGAGGGCCCGGCCGGTCAGTTCCAGGGCCTCGGCGGGGCTGAGCAGCTCCGATGCAACCCCCGGCCGGTTTTCGGTCTTGTTAAAGGAGCGTTTGCAGAAACGGCACTGGATATTGCAGACCGGGCTCACGGGCAGGTGTATCCTGCCCCGGGACATATGGGCCGCCCCTGAAAAACAGGGATGCCTTGTGGAGATATGGCTGAACCGTTCATCCAGGGTCCTCCCGGTTTTTTTGTTATCAAGGTTATCAACGTTATCAATCTCTACGGAAAGCGGGCAGGACATGTATCCCTCCTTAATTATGGTGAAATTATGGTAAAAAGCCGGAGACTCCGGTTCTCCCCCGTATGGACGCAGCGGCGCCCCGCGAGGAGCAGCTTTTCCCCGGCGGCGTATTCCCTCAGGGTCTCCGGGTATGATCCCCTGCCGGGAAGTTCCGTACCCGCGTCCTTAAGGTAACCGAAAAATTCCAGGGGGACCGAACAATGGGGGCAGAGGTGGATAAGCCCCCGGGCCAGGGGATCTTCCCCAAGGGCCTCAAGCAGCCGGACAAGGTAGGAGGCGGCGTATTCCCGGTAAGAGCTTTCCCCCAGCAGCGCGGGAATCCCAAAGGGTTCCGCCAGGGAAATGATACGGGTCCCCCGGGAGAGGGCCCCGGCTATATACCCCGCAAGGCCCAGTGTGATCTTTTCAAGCTCCCCGTGAACCTGAGCCTTCTCCCTTTTAAGCCGGCGGTAAAAGAGGGAAGGCTCCGCCGCCGAGGCCAGTACCGAATAGGGCCCCCAGATTTTGAGGAATACCGCGCCGGAGGCTGAGGAGGCAGCGCCGGCGGCGGACCCCGCGGCGGGGCCGGACCCGGCGGCGAACCCTTCGGGGAGTACCGTGTCCCCCGCCTCTCCCCAGGCCCCGCCTTCCGCGCAGTAGCGGTTAAGATCAAAGTCGAGTTTCACGGGGAGCCCCCTCAAAATTCAGGTACTTGATAAAGTTCTTTTCAAAAGCGGGATCACCTGAAAGTTCCACCTTGTTCACCGCCGCCGCCAAAACGGCGGCCCTTTCCCGCAGGCCCCTGTTGAGGAGCAGCCCCAGGCCTCCGGAAAGGGAGGTGTTCCCGGCGAATTCAAGCTTTCCCGCGAAGGCCGGAGGAAGGAGGCCTATGTTGATAAGGCTTTCCTCATTGAGGTGGTACCCGAAGGAACCGGCGATCACCACCGAGTCCACCGCCGGGGCCTCAAAACCCAGCCGGGCGAGGAGGATCTCTATGCCGCAGCGCAGCGCCCCCTTGGC
>JAISRD010000141.1 GCA_031273835.1 Treponema sp.
GAAACCCACAATCATCCCACCGAAATAGAACCCTTTGGGGGGGCCGCCACCTGTCTTGGGGGGGCCATACGGGACCCCCTGGCGGGCCGGGCCTATGTATTCAAGGCCATGCGGATTTCCGGCGGCGGCGACCCCCGGGTCCCCCTGGCGGAAACCCTGCCGGGAAAACTCCCCCAAATTAAAATTGCCCGTGAAGCGGCGGCGGGTTATGCATCCTACGGGAACCAGATTGGACTGGCTGTGGGGCAGGTGGCCGAATTCTACCATCCCGGCTTTACCGCCAAACGGCTTGAGCTGGGGGCGGTGATCGGGGCCGTACCGGCGGAGCAGGTGCGCCGGGAAAAGATCCTGCGGGGCGATGTGGTTCTGCTCATCGGGGGGAAGACAGGCAGGGACGGTATAGGCGGGGCCACGGGGTCCAGCAAAGTACATACCGGGGAATCGGTGGAAAGCGCCGGCGCCGAGGTTCAGAAGGGAAACGCCGTTGAGGAGCGAAAGCTCCAGAGGCTTTTCCGCCGGAAAGAAGTTTCCCTGCTTATAAAGCGCTGTAACGACTTTGGCGCCGGCGGCGTGGCCGTGGCGGTGGGCGAACTTGCCCCGGGCCTGGATATAGACCTGGACGCGGTTCCGAAAAAGTACGCGGGCCTGGACGGAACCGAGCTGGCCATCTCCGAATCCCAGGAACGTATGGCGGTGGTAACGTCCCCGGAGGACGCCCCCTCCCTGATCCGCTCTGCGGCGGAAGAAAACCTTGACGCCGTGGTAATCGCCCGTGTCAGCGCCGGCGATGACACGGGTGAAACCGGCGGCGGCGGGGCCCGGCTGAGGATGACCTGGCGGGGGCAAACCATAGTTGATCTTTCCCGGCGCTTCCTCGATTCAAACGGCCCCCCCCGGTACGCCGACGCGCTCATTATCTTAAACGGGGAAACCCCCGGACCGCTTCCCGGCGGAAGCTCCGGGGATCATAGCGAGGAAACAAAAAAAGACCCCCGGGGCTATGCGGCGGCCCTGGAGGAAGAACTGGGTTCCCTCAGGAGCGGAAGCCGCCGGGGCCTTCAGGAACGCTTTGACGGCTCCATAGGCGCGTCGTCGGTTCTTTTCCCCTGGGGGGGCAGGACCCAGGGAACCCCCGAATGCGGTATGGCGGCGCTGCTTCCCGCGTTGGGCAAAAACTGCCTCAGCGCCGCCCTCATGAGCTTCGGCTTTGATCCCGCCCTGACCGCTGAAAATCCCTACGAGGGGGCCAAAGGGGCGGTGAAGGAGGCGCTGGCGAAATTCGCCTGCCTCGGGGGAGACCCCTTTAAGGCCCGCCTCTCCCTGCAGGAATATTTTGAACGGATGGAAACCCCCCAATCATGGGGTAAACCCGCGGCGGCCCTGCTCGGCGCCCTGGAGGCCCAGCTCGCCCTGGGGGTTCCCGCCATAGGGGGCAAAGATTCCATGTCGGGTTCCTACCGGGACCCCGCCAACGGCGTTGAATTGACCGTGCCCCCCTCGGTGGCGGTTTTTGCCGCCGGGATCGCCGGGGCCGGGGCAATACGTTCCGGGGCCCTCAGCGGGGAAGCGGGGAATCCCATCGTTTTACTGTACCCCGGGCCGGAGGGGGCGGACGGCGGATGGGGTATCTTCAGGGCAAACATGGCCTGTATCGCCGCCCTCACGAAGCGGGGGGTGGTCAAGTCCGCCTATGCCGCCGCGGCCGGCGGCGCCGCCGCGGCGCTGGCCCTTATGGCCTTCGGCAATATGACCGGCGTCGAGGTCCGGGCCGCCGCGCTGGATCTGGTGGACGAAAAAAACTATCCCGGCGCGGTCCTGCTTGAACTGGACAGGAGGGACGCGGCGGATTCGGAGGGGGGCCTGCGGGGGGAGATAAGAGAAATCCTCCAAAGCTCCCGCTGGGCCCAGGCGGGGCGGACCATAGAAGAACCGGTGTTCCGCGTCATTAGCCGGCCGGCCTCCGCCGGACAGGGGGCTTCCGCGTATACTTCCGCCGCCGAATGCCCCCTGGAGGAACTCCGCGCCGTCTACGAGGGGGTCCTCCTCCGGACCTATCCTCAAAGGACCGATGAAGAAGCGGGGGCCGCCGCGGTTAAGGACCTCCCGGCGGGAAGCGGCGGCGGGGGGAGCGCGGGGCCTGGGGCGAAGTTCCGGCCCGGCGGGAAATCTGCCCGGCCGCTGGTCCTGCTCCCCGTCTTTCCCGGAACCAACGGCGAGGGGGATATGGAGAAGGCCTTTGCCGAAGCCGGCGCCAAAACCAGGCAGTTCGTATTCCGCAACCGTACCATGGAGGACGTATCCGGTTCCATCGGGGAACTGGCGGCGGCGATTAAGGAGGCCCAGATCATCGCCCTCTCCGGGGGATTCAGCGCCGGCGACGAGCCCGACGGTTCGGGAAAATTTATCGCCAATGTATTCAGGTCCCCCCGCCTGGCCGAAGCGCTCATGGAATTCCTTGAAAAGCGCAGGGGCCTCATGCTGGGTATATGCAACGGTTTCCAGGCGCTCATCAAACTGGGCCTGGTTCCCTACGGCCGTTTTATTGACCCCGGCGAAAATTCCCCCACCCTTACCGTTAACCGCATAGGCCGCCACGTGTCCCGTATGGTAAGAACCAGGGTGATGTCAACCGTTTCCCCCTGGCTTGCCCTGGAAGAGCCCGGAACGGTACACATACTGCCGGTAAGCCACGGCGAGGGACGGCTCGTGATAGACAGGGCCGAGGGGCTTAAGCTTTTTGAGGACGGGCAGGTCCCCTTCTGCTATGCCGACGAGCGGGGAGAGCCGGCCCTGACCGAACCGGACAATCCCAACGGATCGGATTTCGCCATCGAAGCGCTTACCAGCCCCGGGGGCAGGATACTGGGCAAGATGGGCCATTCCGAGAGGCGGGGGGATTTTGTGCACATCAATATACCCGGCAATAAGGTTCAGCGGATCTTTGAAGCGGGAACAGCCTACTTCAGGTGAACCATACCGCAGGCCCGAAATGGTAACAAAAACGGTAGAACTCCTGGCACCCGCGGGGTCCCCTGAGGCTTTGGCGGCGGCGGCGGCCGAGGGGGCCGACGGGGTTTATCTGGGCTTAAAATCCTTTAACGCCCGGATGAGGAGTGCCAACTTTAGCTACGCCCAGTTTGAAGGGTCCCTCAGGGCCATGCGCCGCATGGGCAGAAAGGTCTATGTAACGGTAAATACCGTCTTCGAGCAGCGCGAAGGGGACCGGGTCTACCAGCTGCTCAAATACCTTGCCGGCGCCGGGCCCGACGGGATCATCGTGCAGGACTACGGGGTCCTGATGATGGCCCGGGAATTTCCGGGCCTCAGAATCCACGCGTCGACCCAGATGAATATCGCCTCCGCCCGGGGGGCCAACGGCCTCTCCAAATACGGGGTTTCCAGGGTTGTGCTCGCCAGGGAACTGGGCGTCGCGGAAATCGCTGAGATCCATTGCCGGACCAATCTGGAATTGGAGGTCTTTGTCCACGGCGCCCTCTGCGTGAGCGAATCGGGGCTCTGTCTTTTTTCAAGCTACCTTGGGGGCAAATCCGCCAACCGGGGCCTCTGCACCCAGGCCTGCCGGAGGCTCTATACGGCGGAACCCTCCGGGGGCTCAGGCGGTGAAAACCCCGCCCCGGGAGAACCCCGGGGGGCCTATTATTTCAGCCCCTGCGATCTTTCCCTCATAGCCCGCGTTCCCGACCTGGCCGAAGCCGGGGTCCGGTCCTTCAAGATTGAGGGGAGGATGAAGAGCGCCGAATATGTGGGGGCGGTGGTTTCCGCCTACCGGCTTGTGATCGACAGCCTTGATTCGGGGGGGGATGCCGGGCGGCGCGCCCTGGACGAGGCCCGTCTCATACTGCGGAACGATTTTGCCCGGCCCAAAACGGAATTCCTTTTTATCCCTCCGGAGGAAAAGGGCGGGGAAGCGGCCGCGGACTGGCTCAGGCCGGATCAGGCCGGGGGTACCGGCATAGCCCTGGGGGCGATCCTCAAAGTACGGGAAAGCGGCGGCCGGGGGCGGGCGGCCGGCCTTCGGCAGGCTTTGATACGGAGCGGTGTTGCTCCCGTCCCGGGGGATACGCTGCGCTTCCACAGGGCCGACGACTCGGAGCGGGTTTCGCTCAAACTCAGCAGGCCCTTCATCACGATTGACGGGCCCCCTGCCGTCGCTGCCGGTAACGGGTCCGCCGGACCCGCCGGGCAGTCCGGAACCGGGGGCCTCCGGGACCGGTGGATTCCCGTACCCGGCGGCTTTGAACCGGGAGACACGGTATACCTCATACGGACCGGGGGGGTGAACAAACGCTATCCCCCGATTATGCCGAAAGACCTCACCCCGTTTAAGCGATGCCCCGGACGGGAGCGGGCCCCCGGCGCGCCCTTCGACCCCTGCCCCCAGAGCGAGGCCAGGGCGAATAAAGACTGCCCTGCGGGCATATACGCGGCGGTTTCTTCGATAGAGGATCTCTACGTACTGCAGGCCGTCCGGCCCGCGGGGGTTTTCCTTACCCTGGACCGCGGAACCCTGGCCTCCCTTCTGGATAACCCCGCGCTTCCCTTCAGGGAGACCGAACTCATACCAAGCCTGGACCCCTTTTTTCCCCAGGGGGAGGACGCCTTTTTAAGCGAGGCGATCCCCGCCCTGTACCAAAGGGGCTTCCGCCGTTTCATGGTGAACAACCCCGGGCATTTTTCGCTTTTCAGCGGCCTTCGCCCCCCCGGGGGGGCCGGAAAGGCCGGGGAGCGGCCTGTCCTCATCGCGGGGCCCTATCTTTACGCCTTTAACGCCTGGGCCGCGGGTTTTGTCTTTTCCCGGGGAGCGGATTTTTTTACCAGCCCCCTGGAAAATTCCCGGCAGAATTTGGAAAAAACCCTCTCGGTCTATCCCGCGCTGCACGCGAAAACCTTCGTTACCCTCCTCGCCTGGCCCGCCCTGTTCCGCATCCGCGCCGCCCTGGACAGCCTGTATTCATTTAGGGAATTCCGGGACAGCAGGGACGAGCGCTTCAGGCTCACAGGCGGGGCCGGATCTTCCTTTGTCATACCCGAAAAACCCTTTTCGATTACCGATAAGCTCCGCTATTTAAGAGAGGCGGGGTACCGGCGCTTTATACTGGATTTTTCAAACTGCGCGTTTACTCCCCGGAATACAAAACTCCCCCTCCATAAGAAAGACTACAAGGACATAATGAGGGCCATCGAGGAGGCCGCGCCCCTTCCGAACATAAGCCGCTTCAACTGGAAAGACGGTTTCTACACGGTCAAAGAATAGGCCCCCCATTTACGAGGAACCACCAAATACACGAAAAACACTAAATTAAAGAGACCCATAATAAACTTTTCGTGTTTTTCGCCGGTTAATTCTCCCCTGGGGGCGGAAAAATTCCCCGGGAATTAAAGCGCTGACAAGCTCTCCGCCCTCTTAGCCGGTATCAGGGGCAAATCTGTATCCCTGGCCGGAAGGCCCTGCGGCCCGCCGGAACTATCATAAGAGGAGCGCCTTGAGGAAGAGGCGCCCAACCGGAGGCATTCATGAACAATCTCAATTCAATCTTAATTGAAGGAAACCTGACCCGCGATCCCCTGTTCCGATCCACCCCCAAGGGAACGCCGGTCTGCAGTTTCACCCTTGCCTCCAACCGTTTCTTCAAGCAAGATTCAGGATTGGAAAAGGAAGTCGGGTTTTTCGATGTGGAAACCTGGGCGAAATTGGCGGAAAGCTGCTACAACCTCGGCCATAAGGGGCGGGGCGTCCGGGTGGTGGGCAGGCTGAAACAGGAACGGTGGAATGGTTCCGACGGAAAACTCCACTCCAAGGTAACGATTGTGGCCGAACATGTGGAGTTCAAACCGGAATTCAAGAAGGAGGGCGCCGAACCCAAGGGCCCGGATTCGGCGGAAGCGGATTTTGCCGCCTGCGCCTTTGAGGCCGCCGGAGTTCCCGCCGGAGAACCTGAGAAAATCCCATTCTAAGGAGGTAATAACCACGGACGGCGCGGACAGGAAGGAGAAATTTACCACGAAAAGCACGAAAAGCACGAAAAGCACGAAAAGTTTGTTCGCAATCTTTATTTTTGTCTCTTTAATTTAGTGTCTTTCGTATATTTAGTGGTTAAACTTTTTTCCTGTCCGTGCTGTCCGTGGTAAAAATCTTATTGCTAATCCTTGTAATCCACCGGGCAGCGCAGTCCCATGAGGGCGTGTTCCCCCAGTTTGGTACGCCGGGAAAGGCTGAATTTTTCCAGCCCCAGGCAGCCGGAGAAGGCCCTTCCGCCTATGGTCCTTAGGGTATCGGGGATGTCCAGCTCCCTGAGGCTCCGGCAGTTAAAGAAAGCGCCGTCCCCTATGGAGATGAGGCTCCGGGGTAGGTTGATCTTTTCCAGCATGACGCAGTTAAAAAAAGCCCTGCGGCCTATGACGGTGAGGGTATTGGGGAGGGAAACTTCGGTAAGGAAGGAACAGCCCGCAAAGGCCCTTTCGTCGATAAAGGCGATACCCGGCGGGATTTTTACCGACACAAGCGGGGTCCCCGCGAAGGCCCGTTCCCCTATGCGGTCAACCCCTAAATTGGACGGAATCGCCACAAGCTGGGCGGCGCCCCGGTACTTAACCAGGACCCTGTCCTTTACGATAAAATCCGGAGCCTGGGCAATAAGCAGGGCGGCGGCAAGCAGAAAGCCGGAAAAAAAGAAAACCCGTTTCATCAGTATAAGTATACTGTTGATCGGAAGGCCCGGTCCATACACGGCAAAGCCGCTGGGGCTCGCCGGGAAAAACGTCCTCCGTTTCCTTGCCCGGAACGGGGCGGGGCGGTATATTATAAGCTTAAGGATGTCCGGCGAAGTATCACTTGTTTTGGCTTTTGCGGCGGGGCTGCTCTCGTTTTTCTCCCCCTGCGTTTTCCCCCTGATCCCTTCGTATCTTTTTTTTATCGGCGCGGGGCTTACCCCGGAGGACCCCTCGCCGGGGCGGCTTATACGGCGGACCTTCTTCTTCGTTTTGGGGTTCAGCGCCGTTTTTATCGTTATGAGCGCCGTTTTTTCCGGCCTGGTTATTTTAAGCGGCGCCCTCCGGTATATCGATATTGCCGCGGGCCTTATTATCATCATCCTGGGACTCAACATGCTCTTTGATTTTCTCAAGATCCTCAACTATGAAAAGCGGTTCCGTGTTAAGTCCCCTCCCCGGAGCGGCGCGGGCTCCTTTCTTGCCGGGGCGGCCTTCGGCGCGGGATGGACTCCCTGCGTGGGGCCCGTCCTGGGGAGCGTACTCCTTTTGGCGGGGCAGAGCGGGAAGCTCCCGGCGGCGGTTCTCTGCCTGGCGGCCTATTCCGCGGGTCTGGGCCTCCCCTTCATGGCCGCCGCGGTTTTTTTTGAGCGCCTTAGCGCCGGGGCGGCGAAGCTGCGGCGGCGCCTGCCTCTGATCCGGCGTGTCTGCGGCGTGCTGCTTATTCTGACGGGGGTACTCATTCTTTCGGGCCGTTTCCAGGCCCTGAATGTATTCCTTCAAAGGGGGCAGTACCATTTTATCGGCTGGGCCCGGGGCCGGGGTTTTCCGGCGTCCCTCATCGCCCGGTGGTTCGGTTTCCTGCAGAGCCTGTAAGCCGGCGCATTGACAAGGGCTTAGGACAGGAAGGAGAATAAATGTCATGAGAAGGTTTTTACGGATAACGGCGACAGCCCTGCTTTTGGGCGGCCCTTCCCTCCTTTGGGCGGAGCCCCCCGCCCCGGAACTGGTCCGCTCTTTTGCCAAGGCGGGACTGCGGACGGAAAGGGAGCTTAAGACCCTGCCGGATTTCGAGGCCCCCTTAACCGGGGGCGGAAGGGTGAGCCTCAGGGATTACCGGGGGAGGGTGGTTTTTCTTAATATCTGGGCCACCTGGTGCGGTCCCTGCCGGGCGGAGATGCCCTCCATGGAGTTTTTATACCGGCGCTACAAGGACCGGGGCCTGGAGCTGCTTGCGTTGAATCTACAGGAAAGCAGGCGGGAAGTTGAAAGTTTTATGCGGGACAATAAACTCACCTTTCCCGCCGCCCTGGATCAGGACGGGAGTATCGGAAACCGGTACGGGATACGGGCAATCCCCACCACTTTTATTCTGGACCGCCAGGGCCGGGTGGTACTGCGCCTCGCGGGGAGCGTCAACTGGAACAACCCGGATATTTTCGCCGCCGTCGAAACCCTGCTTAACGCGAAATAGGGGTTTCCCGCAGGCGGGGCGGATAAGGATTTTCCTGACATTATAAAATTCCTCTTTTCTGGCCGACCGTGCCTTCAGAATATAAAATTCCTCCTTTTTGTCAAAAGATTACCGTTCCCAAAGTTCCTTTTTTAGGGCATACTGAGAATAATCTATATCTATTTCGGAGGAAATAAGAATGAAAAAACTTGTACTTGTCGTACTGATACTTGCCATGGTGGCGGGTCTCGGCTTTGCCCAGAACTTTATCGGCATTGCCATGCCCGAAACCCATGTTCTGCGCTGGCAGAAAGACGGCGCTTCCCTTAAGGCGGAGGCGGAAAAGCGCGGCTACCGGGCGGAAACCCAGTACGGTAACGCCGACCAGGCCCAGCAAAACCAGCAGATCCAGAGCTTCCTTACCCAGGGAGCGAAGGCCCTTATCGTGGGCTGTGTCAATGACGGCGTGCGTTCGGTAATTGCCGAAGCCAAACGCGACCGGGTTGTGGTCGTTGCCTATGACCGGATCATCCCCCAGTCCAGGGACTACGACTATTACATCACCTTTAACAACTTTAAGGTCGGCGTACTCCAGGCCCAGAGCATTGAAGCGGGTCTCGGCCTTAAAACAGCCACCAAGGACGCCCCTAAATACATCACCCTCTTTGCCGGTTCCCCCACCGACGGAAACGCCTTCTTCTTCTATGACGGCGCCATGAGCGTACTGAACCCCTATATCCAAAAGGGCGTGCTTAAAGTAGTGGGACCCTATCCCAAGACTTCCGCCGACAGGGCAAATTTCCAGAGGATCGCCACGGAAAACTGGCAGGGCCCCATTGCCAAGACCCGGATGGAAAACCTTCTTAACAACGACGCCCGCAGCGTAACCCTTGACGCGGTGCTTGCTCCCAACGATACCCTCGCACGGGCGATTATCGAAGCCCTTAAGGCCGACGCCAAATACCGGAGCAAACTCCCCGTAATCTCAGGTCAGGACGCCGAATTTGCATCGGCCCTTTCCATAAAGAACGGCGAGCAGTACAGCACGGTCTTCAAAGACACCGCCAAACTTGCCGAAGCGGCCATACTGCTGGCCGACCAGGTTCTTAAAAAACAAAGGGTCAACATCCCCGGCGCGGTCAAGGCGTCAGGCAGCCTTGCGGCCATCGGCGATACCGGACAGAAAAAGGTGGACACCTATCTGCTCGATCCGATCCTGGTAACCAGGGATAATATCAGCGTACCTGTAAACGCCGGTTTCTATACGACCGCCGAAGCAGCGCAGTTGAGGTAGCGGTTTTTAGGAGTAAGGAAACAGGAGCATAGTCTTGTTTGTACAGGGGGCTTTTTCAAAGTTCGTTTTGAAAAGCCCCTGTGCTTTTTCTGTTTCCTCCCATTCCAGTCTGCTATTCATGATAGAAAGAAAGGGCCGGTAAATGAGCGACTATATACTAGAAATTGAGAATTTAACCAAGGATTTTCCCGGCGTAAGAGCCCTGGATAATGTCAACCTGAAAATAAAAAAGGGGGAGATCCATTCCCTCTGCGGTGAAAACGGAGCGGGTAAATCCACCCTGATGAGCGTGATAAGCGGCGTGTATCCCAAGGGAGATTACGAGGGTAAGGTTTTTTACAAGGGTAAAGAAACCGCTTACCGCAGCATCAAGGACAGCGAGAAGGAAGGGCTTGCCATCATTCATCAGGAATTGGCATTGAGTCCGTACCTGTCGATATACGAAAATATTTTTCTGGGGCACATGAAAACCATGCCCTCCGGAGAGAGGGCTCCCGCCGCCGCCTACCGGTTTGGCGTTATTAACTGGGATTATTATGTAAAGGAATCGAAAAAATACCTGGACAGGGTCGGTTTGAAAGAAAGCCCCCACACGACGGTCAGCAAGCTGGGGGTCGGGAAACAGCAGCTTGTGGAGATCGCCCGGGCCCTTTCCAAGGAAGTCGATCTGCTTATTCTTGATGAGCCTACCTCCTCGTTGAACGACGAGGAAAGCGATCATCTGCTGGGGCTGATCCGTGAGTTCAAACAGCAGGGCATTACCGCGATCATGATTTCCCACAAGCTTAACGAGGTCCTCAAGGTGGCCGATTCGGTAACGGTACTCAGGGACGGCAAGTCGATTTCTTCCTACGATGTAAAAGCGGATAAGCTAACCGAGGGGATGATCATAAAAGACATGGTGGGCCGGGACCTTACCCACCGCTTCCCCGAACGGAAATCGTCCCCCGGCGAAACAATAATGGAAGTAAAGAACTGGTCGGTGTATCATCCCGATTATCATACCATTAAGGTGGTGGACAACGTTTCCTTCTACCTCAAAAAGGGGGAAATTCTCGCGTTCTGCGGCCCCATGGGGGCGGGCCGTACGGAACTGATGATGAGCCTCTTCGGTAAATCCTACGGGCACCGCAGCGAAGGGGAGCTCTTTATCAGGGGGAAGAAGGTTAACCTTGGTTCAAGCAGGGCCGCCATGGAAGCGGGGCTGGGGTACATATCCGAAGACCGCAAGAGCCTGGGGCTGATCCTTATCCAGGATATCAAGACCAATATTTCCAATTCAAGCCTGGAAAAAATTTCCAAATTCGGCGTTGTCAACAACCGGCAGGAAATACTGGCGGCGGAAAAGTACCGGAAGGATCTAAACATCAGGACCCCCTCGGTTAACCAGCTTGCCCGTAACCTTTCCGGGGGCAATCAGCAGAAGGTGGTGGTCAGCCGTACCCTGGCGGTGAATCCGGATATCTTTATCGTTGACGAGCCCACCAGGGGCATTGATGTGGGGGCCAAGGCCGAGATCTACGACATTCTCAACGACCTTGTGGCAAACGGCAAGAGCGTTATCATGGTAAGTTCCGAACTTCCCGAAGCGCTCGGCATGGCGGACAGGATCTATGTGATGAACGAAGGGAAGATAAAGGGAATGCTGACCCATGAAGAGGCAACCCAGGAAAAAATTATGCACCTTGCATTGGTTGGTTAAGGACAAAAGGAGAGTATATGAGCGACAGCGCTATGCACACGACGGACATCAAAACAATGATCAGGAACAATATCAGAAACTATTCGATGTTCATCATTCTGGTTCTGATTATGGTTGTATTCGGAGTTCTCTGCGGCATACAGAATCCCAACAATTTCTGGATCAATTTTAAGGCCCGGAATTTTGCCAATATCTTTTTCCAGTACAGCTATGTGTTGATACTGGCCGCCGGCATGGTTCAGGTGATCATCATACTGGGCATTGATCTTTCCGTAGGTTCCGTCTGCGCCCTTGTGGGGGCCTTAAGCGCGATGATCTACAATACCGGCATCGGAATGCCCCTTACCCTGCTTGTCTCCCTTATTATGGGGCTTGTCATAGGGGCCTTTCAAGGCTGGTTTGTGGCCTACGCCAACATACCGGCCTTTATCGTTACCCTGGCGGGGATGATGCTCTTCCGGGGGCTTACTTATATTGTTACCGATGTTACGCCGGTAACCCTTATGGATGACGGCTATTCCTATCTTTCCACCGGAACGGTTGATGAGGTTTTGGGCCTGGAACCGGTCTTTTTGGATCACTTTCCAATTCCTTTTATACTGGCGCTCATTCTGCTGGCTTTCTTTTTTGTGTCGGAAATAATGGGCCGCAATGCCAAGATAAAGAACGGTTTTGAGATTGACCCCGGGCCGGCCTTTGTGTTGAAACTGGTTTTAATCAGCGCCCTGGTACTTTATTTGGCGGAGCGCTTCGCCTATTACCGGGGTCTGCCCATAGTGGTGGTGGTGCTGGGTATAACGATTTTTATTTTCCATTTTATCATGAAAAATACCGTCCTGGGCCGTTATATCTACGCGGTGGGCGGCAACGCGCGTTCGGCAAAACTTTCCGGCATTAACTCGGAACTGGTTACCTTTGTGGTCTTCTGTATTATGGGGATCCTTACCGGCCTCGCGGCGGTGGTCTCCACGGGTTACATGAACAGCGCCCTTCCCCAGGCGGGCCAGCAGTTTGAAATGGACGCCATCGCGGCCTGCTATATAGGCGGTGTTTCCGCCTCGGGGGGCATCGGCACCGTCGTCGGGGTCATCGTCGGCGGCCTGGTGATGAGTTCCATTAACAACGGCATGTCCCTGATGAACCTGGGAACCCACTATCAGTATGTGGTCAAAGCCCTGATCCTGCTTTCGGCGGTATTCTACGATGTATATACCCGCCGCAAAGCCGGCTTGGGTTGATTGATTGAGCGGCCGGGTCCCGGCCCTGTATAGATAAAGCCCCGGTGTCCGCCGGGGCTTTTTTTCGCAGTGGGCCCCGCGGACAAGATCCCCTAACGGCCGGACAAAACCTGGGCCTGCGCCGCCGGCGGCAGGTTGATGCGGAAATGGGCGGCGGTCATGTCAAGGCCGGCTTCGCGGAATTCATTCTGGATATTCTTAAACAGCTCGGAATAAATGGCCGGCACATAATCAATTTCCTTGGTGTACACATTGATCTGGTAGCGGGCGTAAAAATCCTCAAGCCCCGTCTGGAGTACAAAGGGCTCGGGGTCCTGCAAAACGCGGTCTGTTTTTCCGGCCGCCCGGAGGAGGATCTCGTGGACGGTCTGCCAGGGCGTACCGTACCCAAAGGTTATTTCCGCATAGAGTATGAGCCCCTCTTTTTTGCCTGAACCGTAGACGTCAAAGTTGGTGATGCTTGAGTTAAGGACCATCATATTGGGAAAGGTAACATACTCGTTTTTGTGGGTCCTGATCCTGGTGTTAAACGGGGACTTTTCCTCCACAAAACCCGTAACGTTCTGTATCGTTATGCGGTCGCCTATCCTGAAGGGCCGCATATAGGTAAGCACGATGCCCGCCACCAGGTTTCCAATGGCGGAAGTGGACCCCAGGGAAACGATGATACCCACAAAAACCGAGACTCCCTGGAAGCTGCTGGAATCGGCGCCGGGCAGATACGGATACACCACCGCGACGGTGAAGGCGTAGATCAAAAACCGCAGTATGTTATAAGTCGGCTGGGCCCAGTCGGGGTAGAACCCGTTAAGGACCAGTTTCCTCTTTTCAATCTGGCCGGCCAGGAAGCGCAGGACCCGGACTATATATTTTGCGATGATGACAAAGATAATGATGGTTATCAAATTCGGTATATAGCTGATAAAGTCAAAAAATATCGTTTTAAGGGGGGTAAGGATATACCCGAAGAACACCGCCGCCAAATTCTGGGTAAGGACAAAAAGACTGAACACCAGGGGTATGCTGATGGAAAGCTGCAAAAGTATGAAGGCGTACATCAGTATCTTGAGCACCACATAGACGGCGTTGAGCACCCGCTCGCTTTCCAGAAGCTTCAGTTTTTTGATGGTAAACAGACGGACCTGCTTTTGTCCGAAGGAGGTGATTTTTTTCTTGATCAGCCTGAACAGTACGGGGGTCAGGGCCAGAAGAACCACCTGGATAACGATAAAAACCGCCGCGATGCAGAGCCGTACGGAAAGGCTGAATTTTGAAGCGTCCCCCGCGATCATCCCGGCAAGCTGTTTCCACAATCCCATGGGCCCATAATATCCCAAAACGGAAAATTGTCAAACCGTTTTTTGCCTGGAATTTGTTTTGAGGCGTTACGACCGCCCTCCCGGACAGGCGGCCTTCAGCAGCCCGCTATGGCGCTTTCAAGGCTCTCCAGATCCGGCTGAATCACCGCGATGGGGTCCGCTTTTTTAGTCAGGACGGCGAGTTTTTCAGGAAGCCTGATGACCTGTCCCGTGGCGTTGAGTACCTCCGCGGCGTATTTTGCCGGATGGCCCGTACCGTGGATTACAATATGCCCGCTAAAGTTACGGTCCGCCGCAAGGGACTCGGCGGCGGCAAAGGCCACCGCTCCGTGGGGGTCGAGGAGGACCCCGTATTTTTCCCAGGCGCTCTGCATGGCCCTGGTGGTTTCCGCGTCGTCCACCGATTTGGGATACACCATGTGCTTCATCACCGCCGGGGCGTTCTGATAGAACGACAGGAGCCGCGCATAGTTGGAAGGACGGGCCACGTCCAGGGCGGGGGAGATGGTGCTTACCAGGGGCTTGGGAATGAATGCCCCGCCCCTGATAAAATCACCGAAGGCGTTATTTTCGTTCATGGCGGCGATAAAACCGTTTACGGGCATGCCGAATTTCCACGCATAGAGCCCGGCGATAAGGTTGCCGAAATTTCCCGAGGGTACGCTGAACACCAAATCCCCGGAAAGCCGTTTTTTCAGCTTGATAAAACTGTAAAGAAAATAGAAGGCCTGGGGCAGGAGCCTGCCGGGATTAACCGCGTTGGCGCTGGTAATATGGTAACGTTCCGCGAAGGCCCCGTCGGTGATAATTTCGCCCACCAGACGCTGGCAGTCGTCCAGGGTGCCCTTTACCTGAATCGGTATAACGTTGCCCCCCGCCGGAACGTAATCCGCCCTGTCAAGGCCGTGTATGGGCCCCCGGGGATACAGCAGCACCGTGGTTATATTACTCCGCTTAAAGGCCTTGGCTATGCTTATCCCCGTATCCCCCCTGACTGCGGAAACAACCATGGCCCCCTGGGCCTCCCCGCGGAGCAGTTCTTCCAGAAGGGCCGCCAGAAAGTTAATCCCAAAGTCCTTAAAGGTTCCGGTGGGCCCGTTGTACAGCTTAAGCAGGGAAAAACCTTCGTCCAGCGGCGTCAGCTCCGGCTCAAAATCGAAGGCGCTTTCCGCGATCCGGGCCGCCGAATGGGGGTTAAGTTCCCCCTCAAAGAACAGGGGAATCACGGCGGCGGCCAGCTCGGGAAAGGAGGTTTCTTCCCCCATGTGAAGAAAAAAGGATCTTAAATCCGGCGCCTGTATGGGAACATAGAGTTCCCCTTCTCCGGGCAGGCAGCGGAGTACCGCCTCCTTAAAAGAAACCTTGGGATTTCTGGATACCGTTGAACAAAAATACATAATCAAAGTGTAACCGGGGGGGCTGAATTCCGCAAGCAATGAACGGCGGAGACCTGAGAAACGCGGCTCCGCTGGAAAGGCTCATGTCCGGACGGTATAATAGGGGGATGAAACAGACAGTTTATGTTATAGGCCACAGAAATCCCGATACGGATTCGGTGGTTTCCGCCGCGGCCTACGCCGCCCTCAAACAGGCCCAGGGGCATGATAATTACCGGGCGGCCCGGGCGGGGAACTTAAACCCCCAGACGGAATACATCTTCGAGCGTTTTAACGCGCCGGTGCCGGAATACCTTCCGGACCTGATCCCCAAGACGGTCCATTACCTGGACGATCAGAAACTTTCGGTAAACGGCGGGGTGCCCCTGTGGGACGCCCTGGAATTGATGGAGCAGGAAAACCTCCGGGTCCTGCCTGTTACCGATTCCCTGGGGGTCTATAAAAGCATGCTCCATTACCGGGCTTTTTCGCGGTACATTATCACCCATATAAATCCCCGCAAAAAAACCTCGTTTCCCGTGTCGATTGACAATGTAACCGAGGTGCTCAGGGCCCAGCCCATCACCTTAAGCAGTCCGGCGGAGGTAATCCGTTCGTCCATTGTGATAGCCGCTTCGTACAACAAATACTTTACCGCCCATCTTGAGGACAGCGACGCGGCCAATGCCCTGGTGATCATGGGAGACAGGCTTGATCTTCAGGCTTACTGTATTGAAAAGAAAGTCCGGGCCCTGATACTTTCCAACGGTCATACCCTGAGCCCGGAACTGACCGCCCTGGCAAAGAAAAACGGGGTGTCGGTATTATCAAGCCCCTTCGACACTTCCTCCACGGCAATGCTGATCATCTATTCGGTACCGGTGGAAACCATAGGGGACAGTTCCGTCCCGCTGGCCTACCTGTCGGATCCGATCACGAAGATACGCCCCGCCCTGAGCCGGGCCCCTTCCCGCTGCCTTCCCGTGGGGGACAGCGGGGGGCATATTGCGGGGGTTCTCTTTGAGGGGGATCTGCTGCGGGAACCGAATATCGGGATCGTCATGGTGGATCACAACGAACCGGCCCAGGCCATTGAGGGTATCGAGAATTACCGCATCCTTGAGGTGATAGACCACCACAGGCTGGGTAATTTTTCCACCCGCTATCCCATAACTTTTATCAATAAGCCCGTGGGGGCGACCTGTACGATCATCACGGACCTGTACCGGGAACAGCGGGCGCCGATGAAAAAGGAAATTGCCTCGGCGCTGCTCTGCGGCATTTTAGCCGACACCCTGTCCCTTAAATCGGCCACCACCAGCGGCGCCGACCGGGAAGCGGCGGATTACCTTGAGTCGGTTACGGGGCTTGAAGCGGGTGAACTGAGCAGGGAACTCAGCGCCGCGGCGGACCGGGCAAGCGCCCTCTCGGCGGCGGAGCTGATTTCCCTTGATATGAAGGAATACACCGAAGGCCCCCTTTCCTTTATGGTAAGCCAGGTGGAAACCAGTAATCCCTCACGGTTCAGCGAAAGAAAAGAGGAAATCCTGGAAGAATTGGAAAAGAGCCGGGGAAACAGGCTTTTTGCCGCCCTCCTCGTGACGGATACCACAGCCCTGGATTCCCTGCTTTTTATCACCGGAGAGGGGCGGTTTTTATCGGTGCTTAACTTTCCCAAAACGGAAAAAGACGTGGCCCTGCTCAAAGGGGTGGTTTCCCGGAAAAAACAGCTTGTCCCCCTGTTGACGGAACTGATCGAAAAAATGCAGATGAGGTGAGGCGCCGGTATATCGGGTAGAGTTTTGCCGCCGCATACTACCGGGTCCTGCGGAGGGCGGCGCTTTCCGCGTGGGCGCTGAGTCCTTCGGCTCTGCCGAGCAGTTCCGCCGCCCGAAGGGCCTCTTCATAGCCGCCGCCCGGGGCGCAGCGGAGGGTTGTTACGGTTTTGAGGAAGTGCCGTACCGAAAGGCCGCCTGAAAAGCGGGCGCTCCCCGAAGTGGGCAGGGTGTGGTTAATTCCGGCGCTGTAGTCCCCCAGGACTTCGGCGGCCCGGACCCCTATAAACAGGGAGCCGAAATTCTTCAATTTGCCTATCCATTCACCGGGCCTTTCAACCTGGAGTTCCAAATGTTCCGGCGCTATGGTATTGGCAATGCGCAGGGCTTCTTCTTTTGCGTTTGAATCGTAGATGATGATAAGTCCCCCAGCGTCCAGGGAAGCGGCGGCGGGTATCCTTGATTCTTTGGGCAGCGCCTCAAGCCGCCTTTCCAGGGCCGCGGCGATTTCCTCCGCCAGGAGGCGGCCGGGCGCCAGGGCCCGGGCCCGGGCGTCGGGATCATGTTCCGCCTGGGCCAGCATGTCCGCGGCGATACGATCCGCCGCGTTCCCCGCTTCCCCGGAAGCGTCCGCCCCGTCGGTAATGACAAGCACGTCCGTGGGGCCCGCCACAAAATCAATCCCCACTTCGCCCGAAAGCATACGTTTGGCGGCGGCCACGTACTTATTACCCGGTCCCGCAATCACGCTTACCCGGGGTAC
>JAISRD010000230.1 GCA_031273835.1 Treponema sp.
AGGAAATGAACAACCGCAGGGAAAAGACCACTGTTACTATACCCCGTTGGCTTAAAGAAGCCGCCGAAGCAGAGGGCCTTAATTATTCCCGGTTGCTGGAAACCGCAATTAAAGAAACCCTGGGAATCGCTTCGTAAACCGGGAACCATCCGCAACACTCCCGGCAAGGGCCGCCCCAAGAAGACGGATACCCCTGCGAAACCAGTGAGTAAAAGCAAAGCCAGGAAATAACCTAAGTTCCCGTAAACCGCTCCGCAGAAACTTCCGATGATCAAAGCAGATGAATGCGGGACAGTCATCGCGTACCGTGACAACCTGCTGATAGAAAAACTGGACGCAATAATCGAAGCGTTAAGTCCTAACTCCGCCCGAATTTAAGCTGCCTACCCCAAAATATCTCCTAATTCCTTATATTACTTGACATTATGAAATACTACGGTTGACTATGAAAGAACGACAGGTACTGGCCAACGTTACCGGAGAACGGTATCGAAAAGCCGCGAAACGGAAAAAAGGCGGGATTCTTCAGAAGTTTTGCCAGAGCACCGGCTGCCGCCGGAAGTACGTGATTACCCTGCTGCGGATAGGTAAATAGCCGGGTTTTTGCGAGATAGACACCGTTTCCCATGGCGGCGGCTCTACTGCAGGGGAATAGTGGACCTTCGGTTCAACTTTACCCTGCCCGGCACCGATATTGCCCTGTACTGAGCGGAGTTTCGCGCCCTGAAAAACAAGGCCCGCAAATGGACAACGGAAGCCCTTGAAGATATCCGTTCATTGACCTTTCAGTGTTTAGGGAGTATAATTTCCCCGCGAACCCCGGATGAGGTTCGTTTAAGAAAATTATGCATTTTCATGAAGGAGGAAAAGATGAAATGTACAATTAAGGGATTCTGGGCGTATAAAACGGTCCTTGCGGTCCCGGTTATTTTGGCCCTTATGTTTGCCGCCTGTCAGCCCAAGGAGGAGTATACGGCGGAAGAGCAGGCCCCCAGCCTGACCATGTCGCCGGGGTTCCTTGCCGTGGGAATGGAAATCGGGTATCCCCCGATGGAGTATTTTTCCGAGGATGGAACTCCCGCGGGTTTTGACGTGGAACTTGCAAAGGCCATTGCCTCGAAAATGGGGGTAGCCGTTGAATTTGTCGATACCGCCTGGGACGGAATTTTCGCCGGGGTGGATACCCAAAAGTACGACTGTATTATTTCTTCGGTTACCTATACCGAGGAAAGGGCGGCGAACTTTAACTTTACCAAACCCTATGTGGCCAATTCCCAGCTTCTTGTGGTGCGCCAGGATTCGGCAGTCAAGCCCAAGGGCCTGGAAGATGTGGCGGGACTCAGGCTTACCTATCAGGCCGAAACGACCTCGGACACCCTGGCCACCGAATGGATTGAAAGTACCGGAACTAAGATTGAAGTTTTTGAATACGACAAGGTGATGAACTGCTTCGACGAACTTAGCCTGAACCGGGTCGATGTTATCCTCGTCGACAGCGTCGTGGCCGCCGAATACCTTTCCAGGCCGGGTAATCCCTATGAGATTACCGCCGAAGTCAGCAACGATGAAGTACTCGCCATCTGCCTTAAAAAGGGCAATGACGCCCTCACCGAGGCCCTGAACAAAATCCTGGACGAGCTCTACGCCGACGGCACCCTGCAGAAAATTTCGCAGGAGGTTTTCGGGACCGACGTAGTTTCTTCGGTAAGGTAAGCGGAGGGGAGTCCAATAAGTATGGACCCATACTTATTGGACAGCCCCGTAAAACATGAGGTAAGCGATGTTCAGTTTATGTGAAGGCCACGTCAGTTATGCCGATATCCCGCTTTACAGAAAGCGCTGGTTCCTGCTCTCCCTCTTTTTAGGTGAATTACTGCTTCCCCTGTTGTTGTTTTATCTGCCCTTTAATCTTTATAACGGATTTATAAACAACCGGTATATCCAAATAATAACACTCTGCGTATTCTGGGGCCTTCTTCTTTGGATAGTTTTTTCAGGTGATGTATACGCCCTCAGGAAAGACCATGTCTATAAAATCAAATTAAAGCTTGTATTTCTGCTTTTGCATTTTCTTATTTTGGCCGCCGCCGCCGCAGTCATAGCAGGGGCGGTCTTTGTTGTCCTCTATGTACTCCCCGATGATCTTAGAATTCTGGTTAGAAAGATCGCCGGCTGGATAATCCAGCTTATAGACGGATCCAAGGTTACCCTGTGGCTTACGATCCTTGCCGTTTCGGCGGGGCTTGTGATGAGCCTCTTTTTGGCGCTGGGCAAAATGTCAAAAAAGGTATGGATCAACAGGGCCTGTTCAGCCTATGTGTTCTTTTTCCGGGGTACGCCCCTCCTGATGCAGCTCTACTTCATTTACTACGGCCTGCCCCAAATTACCGCCGCCCTGACTATTAATAACCGCTTCATAGCCGCGTTTATCGCTTTCAGCCTTAACTCCGCCGCCTATTGCGCAGAAATTATACGGGCGGCCATACTCAGCATCGATAAGGGCCAGTTCGAGGCCGCCAAAGCCCTGCGTATGTCCTATGGCCAGACCATGGGACATGTGATCATCCCCCAGTCAATACGGAGGCTTATCCCCCCTGTGGGTAATGAATTTATCATGATGCTCAAGGATGCGTCCTTAGTCTCAATCATCGCCCTTACCGATATAACCAAGGTAACCCGTTCAATCTCGTCCTCCACCGCATCGGCAATGGTGTATATACCGGCGATGATACTCTACCTTATCATCACCGCGGTTTTTTCATCGATCTTTCATAAGCTGGAATCAAAGTATTCCATGTATGTATGATTACAGGTGTATAACAGAGGTTAAGCATGTCAATGATAAAAACCGTTGATGTCTGTAAGACATTCCACGGGAAACCGGGAAGAGGCCCCCTGGAGGTACTCAAGAATGTGTCCCTTACGGTGGAACAGAAGGAAGTGGTCTGCATTATCGGACCTTCCGGGGCGGGAAAATCCACTTATCTGCGCAGTTTGAACCGGCTTGAACAGATTGACAGCGGACTGATCTACATCGAGGATAAGCTTCTGTTTAACTGCAGGGGGGGGGTGAATACCCTGAAACTTTCCAGGGAAGAAACAAACGCATCCCTCCTTGAGGTGGGTATGGTTTTCCAGAGTTTTAATCTTTTTCCCCATAAAACCGTACTTGAAAACCTTATGCTGGCGCCGGTTCATGTAAAGAAAATTCCCGTAAAAACGGCCAGGGAAAAGGCGGCCCAGCTTTTAGACAGGGTCGGCCTGAGCGACAAGATCGACGCCTACCCGTCCCAGCTTTCGGGCGGTCAGCAGCAGCGGGTCGCCATTGCCCGGGCCCTCGCCATGGAGCCAAAGATCATGCTTTTTGACGAACCCACGTCGGCGCTGGACCCGGAACTGGTGGGAGAGGTTCTCAGTGTCATGAAGGGGCTTGCCCAGGCGGGGATGACCATGATCGTGGTTACCCACGAGATGGGTTTTGCCCGGGAAGCGGCGGACAAGGTGGTCTTTATGTTCGAGGGCTCAATACTCGAAACCGGCGGCCCCGGGGATATGTTTACCAATCCGCAGAACGACAGAACAAGGCAGTTTCTTCAAAGCGTCTTGTAATTCGGCCGTTTTAACTGGGTGCTTCAGGTATTATCATTGATCTTTTTTTGCCCTCCGTACTATAATCGACAACAGTATGGCAGACCCCGTAAAATATGAACTTCTCACCTGGAAGGAGGATTATTCGGTCCGATTTGAACTCATTGATAAGCAGCACATGGGCCTCATTGAAATGACCAATGAACTCTTCGAAGCCTGCAACAGGGGGAATTTCGCGGCCGGTTCGGTTTTTATTAAAACCATTCACAAAGCGGTAGAGTATGCCCAGGTTCATTTCTATACCGAAGAAAAATACATGAAACAGGTGGATTACCCTGAACTGGAAGACCATAAAAGGGAACACAAACAGTTTGTGGCCAAGGTCTTAGCCGCCGTACACGCCTTTGAGGAAGGAAAAGCCCGCCCCCAGGATCTGGCGATATTCCTTAGGGACTGGCTTCTTAACCATATCGCCGGTACCGATAAGAAATACAGCCCCTACCTCGCAAAACTTCCCCAGGCTAAATAAAATACATATCCGGCCCATTGGAACCGGCGGTATCCATCACCGACGCAAGGGTTCTATTGTCAATAAGCTCGGCGATCCCGGCGTTAAGCTTGTCATATACCATGATCCTGATACAGCGCTGAAGCTTTGATTCTTCAACCCCCGGCGCGGGAGGGTCCGCCACCAGCATATCACCCTCAAGGGTACGCAGTATGTCGCCTAAAATGATCTCCCCCGGCGGACGGGCAAGGGTATAGCCCCCCGAAGCGCCCTTTACGGAACGTACCAAACCGGCGTGCTTTAACAGCACCACAAGCTGTTCCAGATAACGGAGTGAAATACCCTGCCTTTCCGCCACCGAAGCGAGGGCCGTATGATCCTCGTCGATATGTTCGGCAAGGTCAATAAGTATCCTTATCCCATAGCGGCCCCTGGTAGAAATTCTCATATGGTATATTCCGGATTTTCCATGGCCCTGTAGAACTCGACCATTTTTGCGAGGTCAATGGAATCAACGCAGTTCTTTATGGTCATATAAAGATCGACCCAGGTATGCCGGGCCGTACAAACCGAGGCCTTGCCGCAGAGGGTCGTCGGAGCGGCGCAGGCCACCGGCTCAAGGGGACCTTCCACCGCCCTCAGTATATCCCCCATGGTTATTTTGTTCAGGGCTTTGCCCGGAAGGTACCCCCCCAGGGACCCCCGTATGCCCCTGACTATGCCGGCCTGCCGGAGGGGAATAAAGAGCTGTTCCAGATAGCCGTCGGATATGCCGGTACGCTCGGCAATTAAACGGGTGCTGGCGTATTCCCCCTCCGGCAGCAGACAAATATACAGAACGGCCTCCAGGGCATAACGGCCCTTGCTGGAAATCTTCATAATATTTTATATTTTATTCCTAGGTGAATAATAGGATATATGGGGGAAAAAAGCAAGCGGAAACTTAGGGAAATACCTCCACCGGTACGGGGTTTCCCGCTTTTTTAAGGGCCCTCCGCAACAGTTCCGCCCGTTCCTCAAGAAACGCCGCCGGAGCCGCTTCGGCCAGGGGATCCTCCGGCGCGGGCCGGGCCTTGCTGTAGATCTGCACGCCCCGCAGGCCCGCCGGTACGGAACCGGCCCGCGGGGCGGCGGTTCCCCCGGAAAGAAGGGCCAATTCCGTAAGAAGCCCTGTCCAGGCGGCGCTTTCCTCCGGCTGGGGCAGGAGGCCCTTTACCCTGCAAAGCATGGTCTGCACCGTAAAGGGAGCGCCCCCCGCGGCAAAATCCCGAATACGGGAAAGAAGCCGGCCGTGGGGAATGCCGGAACGGTCCATGGCCCCATACCAGGCTTCGGTGGCGGCATCAAGTTTAAGCCAGATTTGGAGGGCTGTTTCCGGATCGCGGGCGGCGGAACGGAGGGTTTCAAAGACGGCCCTGTCCAAAAGGCCCGATCCGTTGGTGATCACCACCAGTTGAACGCCGCCCTCCGGTTCATCCCGCGGCACGTTTCGTACTGCGGATTCCCTTCGTATCACAAACTCCGTTCTTGCGGCCGCCGCCCTTTTAAGGGCCTCGGTAAAGTGTTCCGACATGGTGGGTTCTCCGTTGCCGGAAAAACAAATATCCCTTACGGGAATACGCCTTTCCTCCGCGTCACGAAGGGCGGAACGAAGGGCGGCCTCCATGATTTGAAGGTCAAAGCGTATATCCGTTTCAAACGGAAAGACCTCGCAGTAGGAACAGTCGAAGGAACAGACTTTGCGATCCGGGAAGAGGTTGATCCCCAGGGATAAACCCTTTGAACGGCGGGAATAAACGGGATAGACCATGGCCCCCCCTTCCCTGCTCCGGTGATCCTCCACAGCGCCTATCTGCATATCCTGCTCCATTTTAGACTAATTCTTTAATCAATATCAACAAGTTAAGGCCATCCGCGCAGGGCATCGGCGTTTACTCTGAAAACAAAGCCTGATACAGGAAATCCGAATCCAGGGCGGCATGCATCATACGGCGTTTGGCACTGACCCGTTTCTTTTCCATCCTCATTTTCCTCA
>JAISRD010000246.1 GCA_031273835.1 Treponema sp.
TCACAGTTACGGGATAGCGGGGGAATTGCACCCCACTTCCTTTGAAGTATACGGGGGATACTATAGACCGGAAGGGGGATTCCTGTCAAGGAAAAAAGAGCCGCTTTACGGGAATTCTAAATTTAACCACTGACCTCACAGACAGCACGGACGAAGACGATAATATAGTATGAGTGAGGGCAAAAAAGGAAAAGAAATTCTGTATGAAGAGGAAAGTTACCGTATTCGCTCGTGTGTTTATGAAGTGAACAGGAAGCTGGGAAGCGGTTTTCTGGAAGCGGTATATCAGGAAGCATTAGAAATTGAATTGCAAAAAGCGGAAATACCCTATGAAGCGCAAAAAAAGCTCTCCATACTCTATGATGGCAAGCCGCTCAAGCAATTTTATCTGGCTGATTTTGTTTGCTTTGAAAAAATCATCATAGAAATCAAGGCGGCAGCAAAGCTCACCAACGAATACCAGGCACAATTACTCAATTACTTAGCCGCGACCGGACTGAAATTGGGTTTTTTGGTCAATTTTTGTGCATATCCCAAAGCGGAAATCATAAGGATCGTTCATTAATTAGTCCGTGGAACTGTCTGTGTGGTCTGTGGTTATCTTAAATAGGACCCCCTTCCCCAAAAACCGAGGCGGTAAAGGTAAGCAGTTCCGCTCCGGGGGCCTCGTAGGACCTGGGGGGCGTCCCCGCTTTGACGCAGATATAATCGAGGTACTCCTGGAGCGTCCAGCCCTGTTCCACCGGCACCTGGGGGAGAAGCACCCCGGAGCGTCCATGGCAGCTGAGGTAGAGGCCGTGGACCCCTACCTTGACCGAATAGGGATCGGCGCATTTTTCCATGGGGGAAAGGACGGATATTTCAATCTCACAAAGGGAAAGTTCGTCCTTCCGCAGGGGAGGAAAGCGGGGGTCCCCGAAGGCCGCTTCCAGGGCCATGGTCCGCACCGTTTTTTCCAGGGGCTCCGCCGCGGACAGCCGTCCTATACAGCCCCGGAGCCGGCGGCTTCCGTCCGCGCCGGTTTTGTGGAGGGTAACAAAGGCCCCGCAGCGGGCGCTTAACGCCGCCCCCCCCTCCTGCGCCGCGGCGGCAAGTTCCGGACTGCGCCTGTATTCGGGGGGACGCCCCTCAAGACGGGCGGCGATGGTTTCACGGGCCTCCGCCAGGAGCGCTTTTTTTTCTTCCCCGGTAATGGTAAATGCCATGGCCCAGAGTGTACCCCAAAGGGTTCCGGTTTGTAAACGTTTCCAGGCATTGCCGAAAGGGGTTTTAGAGGTTATTATGGTTATAATGAAAGGGAAAGGAATTGCAATGGAAGTAAAAAAAGACCCGTCGAAACAAAGCTTTGTTTTCCTGGCCACCGTTGTTATCGGCAGTTTACTGGCAGCGGCGGTCAATTTTCTTGTATTTTTTATATTCAGGCCCCCCTCTGTTTTACCGGCCCGGATGCTGCTGCGGATAGGAATTCCCGGCTTATGTTACATTGTCCTTGCCTGTTTCCTCATGGGCCGCAGCGCCGGGGCCTTTAAGGCCGATGGCTTTGCCGGTTCCGGGGAGGAATATACCGGGGCCTTAAAAAAACTGGGCTCCGTTCCTATCAGGATGATCCTTTTAAGCGTGATCCTGGAGCTTGTCTTTCTGGCCCTGGTATTTGTCCAGGGAGAGAAGGCGGGGGTAGCCCCTGAAATCAGGGGGCCCCTCTTTGCCGGAGCCCTTGCGGCGGGTATGCTGATAGGGACCTTTGTATACGTATTGTCCGACGGCCTGGTTTCAAAGACCCTTATCTCCTGTAATCTCTCTTCCTACCCGGAAGATCTGCGGGAAAAGCGGCAGGCTCTTAAATTCTTTATTATCCCCCTGGCGGTTACCATGATATCCGTATTATTTGCCTTTTCCGTGATACTCCTCACCATTACCGGCGCCGGGGTATCCCTTGAGGGCCTGGGCGGCCGGGCCTGGGTTTATGCCTTTTTTCTTTTCGGCGGCTTTTTTTTCTTTGTCGCCATCCTGGCCTCGGCCATGAAAAAGAACCTGGAACTCCTCTTTACCTCCATCATTGCGCAGCTTGAAAACCTTTCCTCCGCCAAAAAGGATCTGACTAAACGGATTTCCATTTGTTCCATTGATGAACTGGGGACCATCGCCGGCATGGTGAACGGTTTCTGCGATAACATGGGGAACGGGATGCGGGAAATAAAAGACGGCCAGTACCAGCTTTCCGCTTCCGCCCTTGAACTGGAGAATAACGCGTCCGGCATGGCCGCCTCAATTTCACAAATCTCAAGCGGCGTCGACCAGGTCCGGGAAAAGGCTCATAACCAGCTGCAAAGCACCGCCGCTTCTTCCGGGGCGGTAGAACAGATGACCCGGAATGTCAAAGCCCTGGACAGCTCCATATCAACCCAGTCGAACGGGGTCAGCCAGGCGTCGGCGGCGGTGGAAGAAATGGTGGGGAATATCAAATCCATCGGCGCCGTGGTAACAAAAATGCGGGAACAGTTCAAGACCGTCCACGACGCCGCCTCCGAGGGCGGGGTGATTCAGAAAGAAAGCGGGGAGAAAGTTCAGGAGATCGTGGAGGAATCCAAGACCCTGCGGGAGGCGAACAAGATCATCGCCACCATCGCCGCCCAGACGAACCTCCTCGCCATGAACGCGGCTATTGAGGCGGCCCACGCGGGGGTGGCGGGCAGGGGCTTTTCCGTGGTGGCCGACGAGATTAGAAAGCTCGCCGAAGATTCTTCCAGGGAATCGCAGAAGATCAGCGCGGAACTTAAGCAGATTGCCGAAACGATCAGCAGTATCGTAAAGGGTTCCGCCGCGTCGGAACAGGCCTTCGGCCAGGTGGCCGGGAGGATAAGCGAAACCGAGAAGCTTGTCTTTGAGGTGGATAACGCCGTGAGGGAACAGCAGGAAGGGGCGGGGCAGGTTCTTAACGCCCTCAAGGTGATGAATGATAATACCGCCAAGGTCAAGGCCGGTTCGGAAGAGATGAACGCGGGGAACGAGACCATGCTCCGGGAGATGAACAAACTACAGGCCGATTCAAAGGAGATTGCCGCCAGCCTTGAGGACATGGGCAGGGGCATCTCGGCGATAAACGAAAACGCCGGACAGGTTTCCGTCCTGGCGGAAAAAACCCGGTCTACGATAAAAGAAATAACCGTTTTTGTGGACAGCTTTGAGGTTTAGGGGAGCTCCGGCCGGCCCGGAACACCGGCCCTGCGGGGGCGGGAACTACGCCACCACATTATGAAGCCACTTTCCGGACCTCAGCCGGCCGATCCCGAAGATCGCCTTGAAGAGATCCTCGCTGCATAGACAGAGGTAGATGATCCATACCGGAGCATGGAGGAAGTAGGCCGCCGCCCCGCCCAGGGGAAGCGAATAGGCCCACATAAAGAGCAGTTCAAAAATCACGCAGAAAATCGTATCCCCCCCGGCCCGGCAGATACCCACAATCAGGCACATATTAAAGGCCCTGAAGGGATAGGACAGGCAGAGGACCAGAAACATCACCGGCAGCGCCTCAAGTACGGCGGGGTTTACGTTAAAGATAAGGGGCAGCAGGAAGGAAAGGGGGAACAGCGCCGCGGCCAGCACGGCGGCCAGCAGGGGGGCAAAGATCGTGATGCGCCGGGCATAGTCCCGGGCCGTCTCATCATCGCCTTCGCCTATTTTTTTCCCGATCAACACCGCCACGCCGTTCCCCAAGCCGATAAACACAACCCAGGTCAGTTGGGATATGGTGTTGGTTATATTGAAGGCCGCAATCGCATCGGTACCGGTACGGGCAAAGATGATATTCTGCACCGTAATCCCCATGGACCAGATAAATTCATTAAAAATCACCGGGGCGGCTATACGGAAAAAACGCCCCGCAAAGGCGGCGTTGAAGGAGGTAAATTCCCGCAGGGTCCCCGCCATCTGATACTTCCGCCGGTAACTCATCACCGTAAGGATAAGCATCTCGGTAACGCGGGCTATGACGGTGGCAATGGCCGCGCCGCGCACCCCCAGGGCGGGGACGGGGCCCGCGCCGAAGATAAGCAGGATATTCAGCGCCATGTTGAGTGAAAGGGCGATGAAGGTGGCGATCATCGCGAGCTTTACCCGTTCAATTGAACGGAGGGTCAGGGTAAAAACATAGCTTATCCCGAAGGGGATAAACGAGGGGGCCAGGGTCCTTAGGTACTGCCCCCCCGTCTCAATCACCGCCCTGTCCCTGGAATATATCCCGATGATCCCCTCGGGAAAGAGCAGCGCCGCGGCGGTAAAGATAAGGGCGAGGGTGATATTAAGAATCAGGCAGAGGCCGGTATTTTTCCTGATACCCGCCATGTCCCGCCTGCCCCAGAACTGGGCGGTAAAAATGGCGCCCCCCGAACAGATACCGAAGAGCACCATGGTGAACAGGAAAAAAACCTGGTTTCCCAGACCCACCGCTGCGATCTCCGTGGTTCCCAGCCGTCCGACCATCACCGTATCCGCTATATTCACGAAGGAATTGATAAGACTCTGCAGTATGATGGGGACGGAAATGGCAAAGAGGGATCGGTAAAAGGCCCTGTCGTTGAAAAGAGAAAAAACCATATAGTTAAAGTATAACCTATTTCACCGCCGCAATGATCCGGACCACCGTATCTATTGCGATGATCTATTGAACCTATCTGCCGTAATGCCCTATTATGGTGATGATCCTGATTATCACGAGGGGGCGGTCATGGGTGAGTTAAACAAAGACGATCTTTACCGGGAAATATTCAGGCGGAAGTCGGTGCGCCGCTTTGAGCAGAGGGAGCCGGATCAGGCCCTGACGGACCGGATAAACGCCGCCATAGCTGAAATAATTCCCCTGAACGATTCCCCGGCGGCGCTGCAGGTCTTTCCGGCGGACCAGGCGGGGGTCTCCTTCGGGAAAGCTCCCTGTTGCCTTGGGGTGTACGCCCAGAACGGATACCCCTCCCAGCTCAACGCCGCCTTTATGCTGCAGGAGATGGGCCTTTATCTTTCCCGGCTGGGCCTTGGTTCCTGCTGGCTGGGAATGGCCAAACCGAAGGGGCCCCTGGCCGAATACAGGGGGCTGGCCTTTTCCAAACTCATCGTCTTTGGTTACCCCGGCGAGGCGCTTTACCGGGACGATCCCGGCCAGTTCAACCGTAAAACCCTAAGGGAAATAACGGATATACAGGGCCGGGATGAACTATTGGAAGCGGTACGGCTTGCCCCGTCGGCGATGAACCGCCAGGGCTGGTATCTGACGTCGGAGGGAAACAAAATACGCCTCTACATGGCGGGAAACCACTTTATTGTACGCAAGCTTATGGACCCCCTTACCACCGCCGACGCGGGGATCGCCCTGTGCCATCTCTGGCTTTCCGCCTCCCGGAACGCCTGTTTTGTTTCCGCCCGCCGGGAGGACGCCGCCGGGACCATCAGGAATAACTATGCCTA
>JAISRD010000014.1 GCA_031273835.1 Treponema sp.
GTTTATCCGCGGTGGCAAAAATGAGCCTTTTTAGGACAGGGCGCTAGGGAACGGGCGTTCCGGGTCTGCCCTGGCTTTCGGGGACCCTGTCAAGGACAGGTCTCGAAAGCTGGTTTAGCGATCTGGTCCGCCATTCTCCCGCCGCCCGGGCGGCTCCAGCGGCGCCTGAAATACCCGTATTGTCCCTCAGAAAAACCCAGATTTCCCTGGCGGGGGCGTTCTTTCCGCTTCCGTAAAGGGAATTGGCCAGATAATAGAGGGTCTTAAAATATTCGGTCTCGATCATAAAACGGCGGAGTTCAGGATCGGAGGAAGCGTCCCGGACAAGGGCGCTGAGGGCGCTAAAGGAATAGTTGTACTGTTCCTTAATCAGGGAATCGATCATAAGGGTACTTTGAATGACAAAGGCAAACAGGAGATGTTCCGCCGCCCTGTTATGCCTGCCCGAAGCGTAATAATACATACCCAGAAGCCTGTGGGCCCTTTCGGCGGCGGGGTTGTTATGCCGGTAGAGAACCAAAAAGCGGTTCAAGCCGTTGTTTTCAAGGCTCCGCATCATGGCCCCGCGGTTAAAGGATTCCCCGCCCCAGAGGCTGTCCTGCTTGAGTATTTCCGTAAGGAGCTCTTCCATTTCGGGATATTCCTGGGAAAGCCGTCGGGCATCCGCCATCCTGTATAGTATCTCGGTTTCAAAACCCGGGGTTTCCAGTTTTTCCCGGTCCTCATAGGCCTTTTGGTATTGTTTAAGGGCGATGGAAAGTTCCCCCTCGGCCCGGTAGATTTCACCTATCCAGTATTCGGCCTCAGGATAGCTTTTAAGCCTTCCCAGCTCGGTCAGGGCTTTCTTTGCCGAATTTCCCAGTTTGTTTTTTGGAACCCTATAGTAGAGCTGTTTAAGGGCCTCCGCCGCGTCGGTTCTATACTCCCTTTCGATATAGGTTTCGACCAAATCAAGATTGTCTCCCAGAAGCCTGACCTCGTGGATGGAAAGGACCGTAATAAAATCCCGCTCCATCTTCGCGTAGCGCTGTCTCCGGTTTTCCCTGGCGGATTCGAAGGAACGGAGGGCCTCCCCGTATTCGCCGTTCCTGAAAAAACGCTTCCCCTGTTCCAGGGTAAGCCACCAGGGATCGGAACCGGGCTGCTGGGCATGGGCGGGAAGGGCGGCAAACAGGGCCGTTACAAGAACCAGGGCCAAAGCCCCTTTTTGAAACAGGCGGTTCACCGGCCTTATTGTTTCTCCGCTGTTCACTTCCTGTTTTCCTCACCTAAAGCGTCTTGAGTTCTTCCCCGAAGGCCCCGTCCGCCTCCGGCGCGTCGACGGTCCTTACAACCTTTCCCTTCTTAAAGATCAGCACCTTGTTTCCCGCCCCGGTAATCCCCAGGTCCGCGTGTTTTGCCTCACCGGGGCCGTTTACCGCGCAGCCCATAACCGCTATGGTACAATCCGTATCCAGGGCGTAGAGCCTGTCCTTCCACCGCGCGGTAAAGGCCAGGGTGTCAAAGCTGTTTCTGCCGCAACGGGGACAGGAAACAATGACCGCCCCCCTGCCCGCCCTGCTTCGGGACCCCTGCGGGGACCCGGACTGCGGGCCCCCTGCGGAAGTATCCCGCAGGGCGGTAAGAATTTCCCTGCCGGCGATAACTTCGTTTTCCTCCGTATCCGAGAGGGATACCCGCAGGGTATCCCCGATTCCCTCGGACAGCAGGGGCAGGAGGGCCGCGGTACTCCGTACCGTTCCGGCAATCAGGGGACCCGCCTCGGTTACCCCGATATGGAGGGGTACGTCGCTTTGCTGCCTGAACAATCTGTTGGCCTTTATAGTATCGGCAATTCCCGAAGCCTTCATTGACACCACGACCCTGTCAAAGCCGAATTGTTCAAAATGCCCTAATTCGTCCAGGGCGGCCCGGACCAGGGCTTCCCCCCGGTCTATTTCGCCCGATTCAAAACGCCTCCGCAGTTCCGGGGGAAGGCTTCCCGCGTTGACCCCGATACGGATGGGGACCTTTTTTCCCCCGGCCTTCAACAGCACTTTTTCCACCCTGCCGGGGCTCCCGATATTACCGGGGTTGATACGGAGTTTGGCTATGGGAAAATCGAGACAACGAAGGGCTATGGTATGATCAAAATGAATATCGGCGCAGAGGGGAAGGGAAAGCCGGGACGCCAGTTCCCCCAGGGTTTCCGCCGCCTGAAGATCCGGCACGGCAAAACGGAGCAGGCCGCAGCCCAAACGTTCAAGGCCCTCGATGCGTTTAAGAAGGGCTTCCCCCGCCTCACCCTCCAAATGGGAAGGATCAAGGCGATCCTTCCACATGGTCTGTATAAGCACCGGCGCTTCCCCCCCAAGGGAAAGCTCCCGCAGACGGCCGAAGCCGCCTATCCGCATTGTTCTGGAGGAACCCATAACGGCCTTCCCGCGAAACTCCGCCGAACGCCGGTTTTTTACGGTATTAAACCAGGGTTAAACCAAGCCCAGACTGGTCATGGAAAGTACCATGGCAAACAGGGCCACCGTTTCGCAGATACCGACCACGGAAATGTACTGGGCAAAACCTTTACCGGTCTCTCCCTGGGCGTCCGCCGCGGCGGCCCCGGCCTGTCCCTGGGCAATCGCCGAAAAGGCCATGGCTAAACCGGAAGCGATACCGAAACCTAAGAGTAAAAATCCGTTCTCGGGACTTACTTCCGCCTTCATACGGCCCATAAGAATAAAGCCGTAAAAGGTCTGAGTAAGGGGCGCCCCGGCAAAGGTGATCAGGGTCATGGGGGCCGGTTTATTTGCTATGTAACAGCGCTTCCAGGCGCCGATTGCCGCCTGACCGGCAATACCAATTCCAAGGGCTGAACCTATGGCGGCAATACCCATTACAAGGCCCGCGCCTAATAAACCCCAGTTTGTTAAATCCATACAGAATCCTCCACGAATTACTCGCTCAAGCGAATCATTTTTTATCCGTTTTTGCAAACGGCTTGTATGCTATTCCGGACCAGGTAAGACCCAGATGGCCGGAAAATTCCAAAGTATTAAGGCGCACCCCGTGGACAAGTACCGACAGGGTATTCAAAATCAGGTTAAGGCCGTGGCCGAATACCAGCAGCAGCACCACGGCAAAGATAATCGCATGTCCCAGCATGGAACCCGCCATGCTGTTTACCGTATTGGAGATCGACGCCCCCGCCAATCCCACCGCCCAAAGCCGTATGTAGGACATAATATCGGAAAACACATTGGTTATTCCCAGAATCACCGATATGATGTTTTTAAGGCTTTCCAGAATGGAACGGATAATACTGCCCTCGTAGTTGGCGAATATGAACGAGAGGCCGAAACCGCCGCCTATAAGAGCCAGAACTATCCTTACATTGTCCCCCGAAAGAAAGGGAAAACGGGTATTGCTCACCACCAGGTTCAAGACCACGGCGTACATGCCGGCCAGCATCGCCAGGGAACCAAGTTCCGCAAATCCCCTGAGACTGGCGGCTTTGATACATTTGAATATCCCCTTGATATGGGCAATCCCAAGCTGCAGCAGTGCCAGGGTAAAGCAGACCAGCTGTAAATTCTGATCCACCCAGCCTTTCTGTTCCGGGGGGGCGGCCCCTGAAATATAGGGAACGGCAATGTTTTTAAGGACCCCGGGAAGCCGGGCGGGATCAATGCCGAACCATGAACAGGTGGCAACCCCCCAGCCTATATTGGCGATACTCAACAGCAGGAGGAGTTTCAAAAAACCCGGAATTCCCTTCCGGAAAGTTTTTATCATGCCGATAAGGGCTATAAGAAAGAGCAGGGAGCCGTAACCGGCGTCGCCGAAGATCATACCGAAAAAAATACAGAAGAAGAGCAGGAACCAGCCTGAAATATCCACCTCGCGGTAACCCGGCACGGTTTCCAAAAAGTCCGTCAGGGGATTGAGGAGGCTCACCAGCCTGTTGTTTTTAAGCAGGGTCGGGACCGGATCATCAAGGCCCGGTTCATCGGCAATAAGGGCCCAGCCGTATTCGGAGGCCCCCCGCTTGATCACCCCCAGCTTGTCCTTGGGTACATAACCCGAAAGCCAGGAAACGGTACGGTCCGCAAAAAGGGCCTTTTCATATTCCTCGGCTTCCAGAACATCCATACCCGCCCGGGCGCTTTCAAATTCAATACTTTCGAGCAACACCTTCTCTTCGGCCTCAATCGCGTTCTTGAGGGGGACCAGGGCGATAAACGCCTCTTCAAGGCCCGCAAGCTTATCCGCCAGTTCCCCCCTGTACGCATCCATGGCCGCAAGGGAACGTTCGGGCAGGGCGAAGGGGGTTTCTCCGGCAATTTCACAGCCCACCGCAAGAAAGCGCACCGAACTCTTATCCCTTCCCAGGGGGATCAGGGGTATTTCTTTATCAAGGGCGTTGTAGTTTTTTACGGATAATTCATAGGGAATAAGGACTACGCCCGCTTCGTTAAGGGCGGCAAAACCGGAAGGATCAAAGTCTCCCCATTTCTCAACGCGGTTCCGTTCCCTGCCCAGAAAAAGAAGCTGTTCCTGGAGTTTCTTTTTTTCTTCCACCAGGGCCAGCACCTCGGAAACAGGGTCCGTTTCACAGGTCTTAAACGCAACATGACCGTACTTTTTACTTTTCTTTTTCAGCTCAATGTCATAGGGCCTCAGGACGCCCAGGGCGCTTTCCAGCTTGGCCTTTTTTTCCAAAAGCCGGGAAAGGACTTCGGACTGGACCTGTTTACGTTCCAGATGGACCACCCCCAGTTCCCGCAAATGTTCCAGGGCCTTTTCCCTTTCCTTATCCATCACCATCAGGGTTAGTTTATCCATGGGTACTATCATTATGCGCTCTCCATGCCCCGTTTTGCGATCTTTCCGCGGACCACCGCGGCGGTCTGCTGATCCCCCAGATACACCTGGATCTTCTTGATATTTTCCCTGGTTTCGGGGATCTTTATCTTTTCAAAGAGATTCACCCGCTGGGTGGTTACCCGCAGTTCATGATCCAGCCGGCTCCGCTGTTCCTCCAGGGTTTGGGCTTCCAGATCCAGCAAAAGGACCTGCTTCATCCGCTCCACGGCGCTGTCAAGCCAAAGGGGGGAGCTATACAAATCGTAGGGGGCTGTCCTAAAATCAGCGCCCTTAAAAAGAGGAATCGCCACGCCGGCGATATTTCCCCGGTCGGTTCTGATGTTCTCGATGGAAAGAATATCCGCGGTAAAAATCCCCTTTTCGCCGTACACGGCTATCCAGGACTTAAAAGTTTCGTCAATACGGTTTTTCTCGTCTTCCAGCTCTTTAATACGCAGCTCGGTGAGCCGTATCTCCGCCTGAAGCTGCTGCTTTTTCAGCATCAGCGTGGGCAGATAACGCTGAAACATCTTAAGAGAATCCTTTTGTTTTTTCAGCTCGTTCTTAGTGAGCTTTATCTTTGCCATATTCCCTCAATCAGATAAGCGAAATAAGCGCGGCTTCGCGTTTTTTTTATAATGCTTCCGGCGGTCATTTTCTTATCCCTTTTTTGGCCAGAATTTTTCAAGAAGTTCCGTCCGGAGCCCCGTTTCTTCGGGGCTGAAACAGTCGGCCAGTATCTCCCAGCCCAGATCCAGGGCCCGTTCCAGGGGTATGTTCACCGAAAGATCCATCATCTGCT
Organism: Treponema sp.; assembly: GCA_031273835.1. GTDB lineage: Bacteria > Spirochaetota > Spirochaetia > Treponematales > Breznakiellaceae > JAISRD01. The sequence continues at coordinate 5,645 of JAISRD010000014.1, forward strand.
TTTCAAAGCCTTCGCCGTATTTAAGGAGTTTTCCGTCCCAGTCGGTCATGATAAAGCCCATGGCCTTTTTTTCAAGGGTATCCTTATAGGCCGAATAAAGTTTGATCATGCCGTCCATAAGGGCCCGGTGATCCTGCCTGGTTTTGCCGTTGACCTGCTGTTTAAGCCGCGACAGGGAGCCGAAGGGCTCAATACGGCCGTTTTTCAGATAGTACTGCCCCTCGGTGATGTACCCCGTATTATCCGGCACCGGATGGGTCACGTCGTCGCCGGGCATGGTGGTAACGCCGAGTATCGTGATGGACCCCGCGGTATCAAAGTCAACGGCCTTTTCATAACGGCTTGCCAGCTGGCTGTACAAATCGCCGGGATAGCCGCGGTTTGAAGGAACCTGTTCCTGGATAATGGAGATTTCCTTCATCGCGTCGGCAAAGTTGGTCATATCGGTAAGGAGGACCAATACATCCTTTCCCTGGAGGGCAAACTGTTCCGCCACGGCCAGGGACATATCGGGGATCATCAGACATTCCACGGTCGGATCGCTTGCCGTGTGGATAAACATTACCGTCCGGGAAAGGGCGCCCCCCTCTTCCAGGGTATCCTTAAAGAACAGGTAATCGTCGTATTTAAGCCCCATGCCCCCCAGGACGATCACGTCAACCTCGGCCTGCATGGCGATACGGGCCAGGAGATCGTTGTAGGGCTCCCCGGACACGGAGAAAATCGGGAGCTTCTGACTTACCACGAGGGTGTTAAACAAATCGATCATGGGTATCCCGGTACGTATCATGCGGCGGGGTATGATACGCTGGGCGGGGTTTACCGAAGGGCCCCCTATGGGGATAAGGTTTTCATGGAGAGACGGCCCCTTGTCCCGGGGAGTACCGGAACCGGAGAAAACCCGGCCCAGAAGATTGTCCGAAAAGGAAACCTCCATGGGATGCCCCAGGAAACGGACCGTATCGCCGGTGGAGATACCCCGGCCCCCCGCAAAGACCTGGAGGGAAACCAGATCGTTTTCCAGACGGTTCACCTCCGCCAGGGAGGTTCCGAAAACGGTATCCACCTCGGCAAGGTCGCCGTAACGCACCCCTTCGGCCTTAACGGTGATAACGCTTCCGGTTATCGACTCTATCTTGCTATATACCTTTTTCATAATCCCACCTGTTAATTTCTTTCTCGGCAAGCCTACAAATATTTTTCGGCCGCCGGGTCCGTTCCCCCGGAACGCTCGTCCACCGCCGCGATAATTTCCTTCTCAAAGCCGCTGAACCTATCGCTCTTCCATTCCGAACCGTTGTAATCGAGGAATTTCTGGCGGAGCCTGTTAAACCAGTTACGGGCCTCGTTTTTATCGGCAAAGCTGAATTTACCGGCGATGATCTTAAGGAGTATGGCAAAGGTATACTTTTGCCGTTCGGGGCTTACAGCGGCGTCCACCGCGTCGAAGGAATTCTGCTGGAAGTACACCGAATCAAGGAGCTCCCCCTTGAGGTAGATCACATAGTCATCGATGCTGGTACCCTCCTCGCCGACAACCTTCATCATTTGTTCCACCTCGCTGCCCCGCCTCATAAAGCCGTGGGCGTAGGCCACCTTGCCGGCGGGGATGATCCCCCGGTACTTTGACCAGGAATCCAGGGGGTGAATCGCGGGAAATTTACGGGCGTCGGAACGTTCCCGGCTTAAGCCGTGGAAGGCCCCCACCACCTTTAAGGTCGCCTGGGTTACGGGTTCCTCAAAGTTACCCCCGGCGGGGCTGACGGTCCCGCCTATGGTAACCGAACCAACCGAGCCGTCCCGCAGCCTGACCAGCCCGGCCCTTTCGTAGAAACTGGCAATCGTGGATTCAAGGTAGGCGGGGAAGGCCTCTTCACCGGGTATTTCCTCAAGGCGGCCGGACATTTCACGCATGGCCTGGGCCCAGCGGCTGGTTGAATCCGCCAGGAGCAGAACGTTAAGCCCCATCTGCCGGTAGTATTCCGCCAGGGTTACCGCGGTGTATACCGAGGCTTCACGGGCGGCGACGGGCATGGAAGAAGTATTACAGATGATGATGGTCCGCTCCATAAGGGAACGCCCCGTTTTGGGGTCCAGCAATTCGGGGAATTCCTTGAGGGTTTCCACAACCTCCCCGGCCCGTTCGCCGCAGGCGGCGAGGATCACAATATCCACGTCGGCGTGGCGGCTGGTAATCTGCTGGAGTACGGTCTTTCCAGCGCCGAAGGGTCCGGGTATGCAGTAGGTTCCTCCCCGGGCGACGGGAAAAAAGGTATCGATAAGGCGCACCCTGGTTACCATGGGTTCTTCCGGTTTAAGCCTCTCCTCAAAACAGTCCACCGGCCTCTTTACCGGCCAGCGGAAGCTCATTTTAACGGGAAGGACATTGCCCTTTTCATCCTTGAGTTCGGCGATTGTTTCCCGGATTTTGTAGGAACCGGCGGGTTTAATAGAAGAAACGGTATAGGAACCGTAGAGGCCGAAGGGTACCATGATGCGGTGTACAAAGGCCCCTTCGGGAACCGTTCCCAGCGTATCGGCCCGTTCAACCCTGTCCCCCGCCTTAACCTGGGGGGTAAATTCCCATTCCTTATCCGCCGCAAGCGGGTCCAGGTAGACCCCCCGTTCAAGGAAGCTGCCGGTTTTTTCGGCAAGCTGGGGCAGGGGATTTTGAAGGCCGTCGAAAACCTGGCCCAGAAGACCCGGCCCCACTTCTACCGTCAGGAGATCCCCGGTATATTCAACCTCGTCCCCCACGGAAATACCCTTGGTCATCTCAAATACCTGAAGCTGGGAGATATTCCCCCGGATACGGATAACCTCGCTCTTGAGCTGTTTACCGCCGGCCCTTACATAGCCCACTTCGTTCATTGAAACGGCGCCGTCAAAACGCACGCTGACCATGTTTCCGTTGACGCCTGTTACAGTTCCTTTTGTTCCGATCATTTCGGTACTCCCGATTCAGCGCTCCCCGCATTTTCCATGATGGAAGCGTAAAGTGTTTTATATTCCATAAAGCCTTCCTCCGGTTTAAATGAACTCCGCCGTTCCATGAGGATGAGCTTTAAGAGGTATGCAAAGACATAATCCGGCCCGAAGTCATTGCCGGCCCTGAAACGTTCTATGGCGTCCCAGCGGGCCCTGTCCAGGGTGATCTCCGCCTCCAGCGGTGAATCCATGGAGGAAGCGGATTTTGCCGCCTGCGCCGCGTCGGCGGGATATTCCGGGGCTTCGGCGGCGCCTTCCCGTTTCAGCCGCTGGGATCGGAAACGGACCAGATTAAGCCGCAGGACCCGTTCCCATTCACGCCAGTTTTTTATAAAAGCCGAGGAAAGTTCCGCAGCCTCGCCGGGCATTGGCTTAAGCGGAGAAGGAAGCTCCGGGGGAATGTCAAAACTACAGCGGTCAAGCTGGGCCTTATCCGCCGGATCAAGAAAATTAAGGCACTGTTCCCTGAAAGCGGCGGAACTTAAGGGAGGCTGCTGGCCGTAAACGAGGTAGGGAAGCTGGGATACAAAGTAGTAATAGGAACCCACATTACCCCTCTTTTACAGCGCTTTTTAAGGTTGCCGCAAGACGGGGATTTAAGTAGGCGGAAAAAAGCTCCGCCACCGATTCGGCGGAAAAATCATAATAGGCCGAACCGTCCCTGTTGGAGATCCTAAAACCCGCTTCAAGATTCCGGTCGGCCCTCAATTCCAGACCCTTTTTTAGTTCCTGGGCAAGTTTTTCCCTGAAGAAGGCTTCGGTTTTTTTAAGAACCCCCTCGGGAAGTATCACCGCAAGATCTTCCCCCTTATCCGCCCAGCCCTTGATAAGATCGGGAAGCGCCGCCTTGAGGGTATTTTCGTCGAAGGCCGCGGCGGTTTCCCGGGCCGTTATGGCGTCAAGCAGGTTCTGAATTTCCGACTTAAACCCCAGGACGGTATTCCGCGAAGCCTGGCCCACCGCGGCAATGCCGGCCTTTTCGGTACGCTCCGCGTCGGATTTTGCCTTGGCGATAAGCTCCCCGGCCTCCTTTCTGGCCGCTTCCACAATACGCCCGGCTTCGGCCTCGGCCTCCTGTTTAAGCCGGGAAGCTTCGGTTGACGCCGCCTCTATACCGTCTTTTTTTATTTTTTCGATAAGTTCATGAAGTTGGATGTCCATATATTCCTCTTTTCAACTTATGGTTTGGCCTGTAAAAAACCGCAGGGATTTTTCAAGCTTCCTGTTAATGATCCCGTAAACCGCTTCGGGATCTTCATATTCCCTGGACTTTTGTTTGACCGCTTCTTTAACAAGAAGGACAACATCTTCGGCGGTCTTTCCCTCCGGGGAAATTGAATCCAGAAAGCACAGGAATTTTTTGAGGCCCGCCGTTTCCTGGGCAAGAAAAGCTCCGTTTTCGCTGTAAACATAGTTTGTTATTTCCCCGCCCTTAAATTTCCGATCATAGGATTGGACAAGGTACTGAATGCTGCCCAAATTATCCTCGATTTCTTCCTTTAACAAGGCAAGAAACCGCTTTGTCCTGTCATCAGACATTTTTAACCTCCCTGTAAGTCTAATCTAAAAGAGAGTACCGCGCAAGCCTTAATATAGCCCGGTAAAAGAAAAAACCGCTTTTTCACAGTAATCCCGGTCCGGTCCGTAAATGGAAGAGGGAAAAGCCCCCTGGTTGGGACTGTCGGGAAAATGCTGGGTCTCCAGACAGAAGCCGTCGTTCTTACGGTACACCGATCCGGGCTTTCCCAAAACGCCGTCCAGAAAATTCCCCGTATAGAACTGAAGACCCGGCTGGGTGGCGGCAAGTTTCAGGCCCCGGCCGGAGGCGGGGTCCCGCACCTCGGCGCAGGGCCGCAGTTCCCCGGCGCTTCCGTCGATGACAAAACAATGGTCGTAACCCGTCCCCGTCCTCCCCGCGTCTCCCCCGCAGACCGCGGCAAAATCCTGTTTTACCGGCTTAAAACCGGTAAAATCAAAGGGAGTCCCCGCCGTGGGGAGCAGTTTTCCCGTGGGGATCAGATCCGGTTTCGATTCCACATAGGAAGATGCGTAGAGTTTTACTTCGTGGGAAAGAATGTCCCCCGAACCCTCCCCGGCCAGGTTAAAATACACATGGTTGGTTAAATTGACCGGACAGGGGGCGTCTACCCAGGCCTGATAGAGGGCGCTTATTTCGTTGGAATCGTTGATCCCGTAGGTAACCGCGGCCCGGAGCTTCCCCGGAAAACCCTCTTCCCCCCGGGGACTTAAGCGTTCAAAGCGGACAAAAACCCCCTCCGCTCCGGTATAGGGATAGGCCTTCCAGAGCCGTTTGTCGAAGCCCCGCCTGCCGCCGTGCAGGGTATGGCCCCCGTCGTTTTTACAAAGGGAATAACCTTTGCCCCCCAGGGTAAAGGCCCCTCCCCCTATGCGGTTGGCGAAGCGGCCTATGGTGGCGCCGAAATAGGCGGGACAGTGAAAATAACCCTCCAGGGAAGAAAAGCCCAGCACAATATCATCCCTGGTCCCCCCCGATTTGGAGGGAACCGTAAGGGAGGTCCACGTGGCCCCGAAGGTCGAAATGGAAAGGCTCAGGTCCCCCGCTTCCAGGGTATAGAGGTGAACCTTGTTGCCGTCCGAAAGAAGCCCAAAGGTTTTCTTGCTTATCTTCATGGGAACAGTGTACTACGGAACGCGCTGAAATAAAAGGCATCACGCAAGCCGAGGCTCATGTATCTGTTTCAGACAAAACTTCCCCGGCTGGTCTATTACCGCATGGTCAACGGAAACATCCCCGATGTATCCTCTATGTCCTTATGTATGAAGGAATTACCTGTTTTCCATCCGTGGTTAATCCGGGCCGGGGACCCCCGGAATGACCGCCCGTATCGATTCATCGTACATCGCGTAGGCCTGTATGGAGGGCCTTAAGTAGCTTCCCCCGTAGGTTTTGTTCACCCGCAGAACCACCGAGAGCGACGCGCCCCGGTTAAGATCAAAATAGGTCATCACCCTGTCGTCCCTTAGGTCCTGGTACTTAAAGGCGGAACTCCCGCCCTCCTCCGGGCCGGGGCGCTGGTTGATAAGCTCCCAGGACGCCGGAAGGGCGTGTACCAGGGCCACTTCCCTTAGGTCCGTAAGGGAAGTGTTGCGGACGGCGACGCGGATCTCCATATCCTCCCCCTGTTTGACGGAACCGGGGTCAACCGCCTCCCCCCGCTCGTTCCGGTATTCAACGGTCAGGGCCAGCCCCCGGGAAAGGGGCGGTTCCTTTCCCTCTTCGGGAAGGCCCCGCAGGGCAATGCGGGCATAGAGGGGAAGAGAAGAACTGTTGCGTACCGAGAAGGATGAAGAAGTTCCCCGGGGGCTGCCCAATTCGGCCTGGGCCAGCTGGGTGGAGAAGCTGAGGGATCTGGTTTCCCCCCCGAAGCTGAGCTCGGCGGACATTTGCGCCGCGGTCCCGCCGGGGGCCCCCCTCATATAGGGGATCACCGCCATAAGGGCGTAGGCCGTCTCCTGGGTGGAAAGCCACGCTTCCCCCGCGAGGACCCGGGCGGTCTCCTCGAACAGGGCCTTGGCCCGGCCGGTATCCCCCAGGAGCACCAGGGTTTCAAGGATGATCGCCTTATCCCGCAGGGCGGAGCCGAAGGTTCCCGAAAGTTCCCGGTACTGTTCCTGGACCGGGCGGGTATCCAGGGAATTGACGAGATTCCGGGCGGTGTCCCGCTGTCCCGCGTACCAGTAGGCCGCGGCGAGCCTCCAGAGGGCATCCGGCTTTGTGTCCTTCCGTTCCCGGAGCCTGTTCATCGAACCCAGATCGGCCTCCCCCGCCAGGGCAAGGGTATAGAGCCGGTAGGCCTGCTCCGCCTGATTTTCCCCGGAGGAGGAGGACCAGGCGGCGGTACGGTTCTTCTGGAAGGCGGTAAATTTATTCAGCATATCCTGGGGCACCGCGTAGCCCGCCCGCTTCGCCTCGATAAGGAAGTGCCCCGCGTAGCTGCTGCTCCAGTCATGGGCGGATTCGCCGCCGGGCCAATAGGAAAAGCCCCCGCCGGAGATCTGGAATTGGGCAAGCCGGTCCACAGCGGCGGCTATATTGGTCCGTATGCCCGCAAGCTGTTTCGCATCCAGCGCTAAAACCTTGTCCAGGTAGAGCTGGGGGAAGGCGGCGCTGGTGGTCTGTTCCAGACAGCCGTGGGGATAGGAGATAAGGTAGTGAAGCCGCCCCTCGAGGTTTAAGGGGGGGAGCCGGGAAAATTCCGCCGAGGCCGCGTTGGTCCCCTCCCGGCCCGGAAAAGCGATGGTCCCGTTCCAGGCTTCGCCGGGTGAAAGGAGCTTTACCTGGGAAACCGTTACCGGCAGGGCCGTGGTCCGCAGGGAAAGATCCGTTATCTCCCGGGCGGTTTTTATCCCCGGAGAGGAGGCGGTAACGGTGATCCGCAGGGCGCCGGGAAGATTCGGGGCTTTTATCCTGAACCGGGCCGTTTTTTCGCCGCTTCCGTTAAAGGAAAGGGTCTGCCTGCCGGGGCCGGAAAGGACCGCCCCGGCGGCGGAAAGGGTCAGTTCCACGGTACGGTTCCCTTCTTTATAGAGAGCCGCCGTTACGGGAATCTCCGCCTCGTCCCCCGGAGAAAGCATACGGGGTACGGCGGCGAACACCATAAGATCGGAGGAAACGATTACGGATTTTTCCGCGGTCCCGTAAGCCCTGGCCGGGACGCCCTGGTTTCCACTTGTGGAACCCTTATATTCCCCCGAGGAAGAGGCGGCCAGCACCATGATACGCAGGGAGCCGATATAGGGCGGCAGGGTAAAGGTTTCGGTCTTTGTTTCCCCCCGGGCGATTTCATAGGGGCCGAAGAAACGGACCACCGGCTTGAAGCGCCTGGTTTCCTTATCCGAATCAAGGGTCCCGTCGTCGCTTCCCCCTATGGCCAGGAGGGTTTCAAGCTGCCCCGAATAGGCCCCCATAAAATCGGCAAAGATATCCCAGGATTTAAGGAACGACGCCTCCCTGGAATAGAAGGTATTCCGGGGATTGGGAAGGGAAAACCTCGTGAGACCCAGAAGCCCCTCGTCCACCACCGCCACCGTATAGGCCATGGGCCTCCCCGAAGCCTCGTTAACGGAAAAAGAAACCTGGGTCTCGGGCTCCCAATTACCCTTGACGGCGATGCGGGGACTCAACTGAGTACGGGGGTCCTCCACCATGACCGGGGTGATGCCGTAGAGCCGCAGGGGCAGATCGTTTTTGGTCTGGAGGTGGGGCTGAAGCAGCGTAACATGGACGTATACATTGGGGACCATGGAAGGATCGGCGGTAAATTCATAGCGGGTAAGCGTATCGGTACAGCTTATCCATTCCTTCCTGAGGACGCCGCCGCTCTTTTCAATGACCACCAGGGCGGCGGCGGCGCTGTTTGAGGGGAAGCTCACCGCCGCCTTCTCCCCGGCGGCGTACCCGATCTTTTCCGGGGTCAGGACCAGCATGGCCGCCGCTCCCTGGCCTTCGGTGGAACGGCCCGCCCAGCCGGGCCAGTCGATGTAGAGTTCCGAGGCCGCGGCGTGTCCTCCCTGGGGGTCCCGGACCACCGCCATATAACGGCCCCATTCAGGATACTTAACCTGAAAGTTCCAGACGGCCCGGCCGTTATCGGCGCTTACCTTCCCCTCGGCGACGGGTTTCCGTGAAAGGGCCGAGGCAAATTCAGCCGCCTCCTCCCCGCCCTTTTCCCACCACCATCTCCACTGGAGTTTATACAGGGCGCATTCAAGTTCGGTCCTGCCGCCGAGGGGTTTTCCGTCCCCGCCGACCAGCACTATATCCGCCCGGTGCTCCGTATCGGTAAGGAGCATATTCCGCGCGGCGTCTCCCCTGGGGAGGCGGAGCCCCACATAGCGGTCATAGGGGGAAAATTCCACGGCGCTCTGTTCCGTAGAAAAGGCCCCGGAAGATTCAAAGACCCTGGTCATAAAGCGGGCGCTGAGCCTGCCCGGCGCTTTGTCGCCGGGGTTAAGCTTGAGGGTAAAATCCGCCCGGCCCCGGTCGTCCAGGGTTCCCGTCCAGACTGTCTGCCGTTCCCCCGAAACAGACCGCGAAGGGTCCCGGAAGGAATAATCGCCGTATTCGGAAAAACCCGCCGCGGTATCGGCAAAACTCACCGACAGGTCGGATTTCAGGCCCGGAGCGGGGGCGCCGTAAAGCCAGGACGCTTCCAGGGACACCGCCGTTTCCCGTCCGATAAAGGGCCGCTCCCCGCCCCTTACGGCGAAGGATCCCGCCCCCTTAAAATCAAGGTTCATCTTAAGCCGGTTGGGGATCACCGTTTCAACTTTTACCGTTTTGGCAAAGACGCTGCCCCCCACTTTGACCCGGGCGGTCCAGTTTCCCGTGGGAGCGTCGGCGGCGGTTGAAACCGTGAAGGGATAAAAACCGTCCACCGAAGAAGTAAGGGTTTGCTGTCCGCCGATCCGGCCCCGGGGGTCCTCAAGCTCAAAGGATACGGGGTGGGAGGCGGGCAGGGTCCCCAGGGGATCCGAGAGGAGGAAGGTAAGATAGATGTCGTCGCCGGGCCGCCATACTCCCCGTTCCCCGTAAATCAGGCCCCGGAGCCCCGACAGGGGCTTTTCCCCCGAAATGTCAAAATGGCTCACCGTTAAGGCCTGGGAATTATCGAGCTTGAGGTAGGCCCTGCCCAGGCCCCCGCTTCGGGCGGTGAGAAAATAGGGCAGCTTATTGCCCAATCCGCCGTCTAAAGGAACAGGGGAACCGGCGCCGAAGAGAACCATGCCGTCCGGGCCGGTTTTGAGTTGGTAAAGGGAACGTCCCTGGTAGTTCAGCACCTCGATATCGACCCCCGGCAGGACCCCGGCGGTCTTTACATCCACCGCCGCGGCCATCCAGGAACCGTCCATGGATTTCTTTGCCAAAAGACCGAGATCGGAGATAAGGACATTACGCCCCACGGTGATATTGTGATCGTAGAAGTTAAGATAGAAGGCCGGATGACGGGGATTCATCCTGGAGTCATACCACTCATACCTGTTCTCCTGATACCAGTCCCAGTAACTCCCCTCGCCGTGGTTTCCGAAGGCGGGGAACTCATCTCCGGGAAATTCTATGCCGGAAAAATCTTCCCCCTCCTCCGGGCCGCCCTGGTACTTAACGTGCCGGGGGCGGAAACTCATCCGCAGATGGAACATATCGCCGGGGTATTTCCGGGCCAGTTCCGAAAGGTCGAGGCCGTGGCGTTTCCAGTTATTCCTGTCGGAATCCTTCCAGGGAAGGTCGAAGGCCCTGGTCCACAGGGGCTCGCCGACCCGCTCAAGTTCCCTGGTTTCCCCCAGGCTGTTCACCTGGAGGAACTGGACCATGTTGTCCCCGTAGATCCTAAAGGCCTCCACCAGCAGGCCCGAAAGGTTCCGGGTTTCTATCACCATGGAAGTACCCTGGCTTGAGGGCAGTATGGTTCCCGTTCCGGTAAAGCGGAGTTCCGGAAGTTCCCATCTGCCGGGAACGACATACTCCGCCGGTTCCGCCAGGACCCTGCCGTCCAGGGCGGGAATATCCTGGAGGGTAACCACCGTCCCCGCGCCGACCCCGCCGGCGTTTCCCCGGCCGCCGAAGATCCGCAGGATATTTCCATTCAGGGAATACCTGACCTCGGTATTTCCCGAAAGGGAAATAAAACCCCGGAGATCCTGGTTCTGTTTAAGGGGGGCGGAAAAGGCCGCCAGCACAATATCGTTTTCCATGCTGAAACCGATAAGCTCAAACCGGGCGTTTCCGGGGATGAGCACCGAAAGAAAGCCCTCGTCCTTACTGCCGAGGATCTTTCCGTCCCAGTTAAGGGCGGCGGTCCTTGAGGCCGGCCCCTGTTTAAGGGGCGGAAAACTGAAGCGGTGTTCCCCGTTTTCGTGGGCCCATTGGGGTTTTCCAAGTTCCCGTGCGCTGAGTACCTTTTCGATCTTTTCCGCGGGGGCGCCGGCGCCGGCGATTACCCTTCCCGCTATAAGGACCATCCCGTCGCTTGTGATCCGTACCGGGTCCAGCGCCACGTCGAGGCGGGGCAGGGCGGTTTCAAAGGTGAAACTAAAGGGCTGTAAGGGCGCGGGGGCGTCCCCCAGTACCGAAAGGCCGCTGGGGTCCACCCGGGCCGTGTATTCTTTTCCCGGTTCAAGGGGAGAGGCGGGGTTAAAAACAAGGGTGAAGGGATTTTTCCATGAAAGTTCCCCCCCGGCGGCGGGGTCCAGTTTGAACACCCCCGGGGGGATGGGTTTTTCCGTATCAAATTCCACGGTAAATTCCACTTCCACGGGATCGCTCCGCTCTATTATTCCCCCGGTAAGCCCCGCGACCAAAGCCGGATCGGCCGCCCCGGAGGCGGGTTTCGCGCAGGACGGCAGCAACAGGGCGGCAA
>JAISRD010000054.1 GCA_031273835.1 Treponema sp.
TGGAGGAAAAAATGAAAACGCAGAAAAAGTTGTTTTCAACGGCCCTGGTACTGGTGCTGGCAGCAGGTATGGTACTCACGGGATGTAAAAAGCAGGAAGAAGCGGCGGAGGACAAAGGACTGGTGGGAGTGGTAATGCCTACCCGGTCGGAAGAGCGCTGGAACAAGGACGGCGCCGCGGTCCAGGCGGGTTTGGAAGCGCTGGGTTACGCGGTGGATCTGCAATTCTCCGATGACGATATTCCTACCCAGGTTCGTCAGATCGAAGACCTCATCACCAAAGGGGCCAAGTGTCTGGTTATCGCGTCCATAGACGGCGTAGCCCTCTCCGACGTGCTTGCCCAGGCGGCGACGGCCAAAATACCGGTAATCGCCTATGACCGGCTCATCATGAAGTCCCCGAATGTTGACTACTACCTCTCTTTCGACAACTACGCGGTGGGCCAGCAGATGGGGGACATTCTGATCCAGGGGATGAACCTTGATTCCCCGGCCAAAACGCCGCTTATCATTGAACTGTTCGGCGGTTCCCCGGACGACAACAACGCGTACAAATTCTACGACGGCGCCATGGACCGGCTTAAACCCTACATTGACAGCGGGGTCCTCAAGATCGGTTCAGGGCAGCAGGGCATGGATGTGGTCGGCACCCTCCGGTGGAGTAATGAAGCGGCCATGGCCCGGATGGAGAATCTGCTTTCCGCGTATTACACCAACCAGACCCTCGATGGAATCCTTTCGCCCTACGACCCTATAAGCCTTTCCACCCTCGAGGCCTGCAAAGCCGTTGGTTACGGTACTCCCGATAAGCCCCTCCCCGTGGTGGGCGGACAGGATTGTATCGTTGCTTCCTGCAAGTCGATCCTCGCCGGTGAACAGTACGCCACGGTCCTCAAGGACACCCGTGTTCTGGGGGAAGCTACGGTCCAATTGGTGGATACCATTCTGCAGGGTAATGTCCCCGCGGGGCTTGATACTACAAGCTATCCCAACGATTCCACCAGAAACGGCGCCGCCTATATTGTCCCGTCGGTGCTGCTAAAGTCGGTCATTGTTACCAAAGACAACTTAAAGCAGGAAGTAGTCGATACCGGCTACCTCACCGCGGACGAAGTGGGGTTGTAAAAAAACCGTCCGGACCATTTGGCGCCGGTTATTGTTTGTTTGATAGTTTGAGGCGGTTCCGGAATTTGACGGAACTGCCTCATTCGTAAGGCCTGAGCGGTCCGGGCGAGTCCCTTTGATGGAGCTTTTATGAACGATTCCAGCGATTCCGCTTATCTTCTGGAAATGAAGAATATCACCAAAACGTTTCCGGGCGTAAGAGCCCTTGACCGGGTAAATCTCCGGGTAAAGCATCATGAAATACACGCATTGGTCGGAGAAAACGGCGCCGGAAAATCAACCTTGATGCAGGTTCTTTCGGGAGTATATCCCCACGGTGCTTATGAAGGGGAGATTTTTTTTGACGGCAGCCCCTGCGCCTTTTCGGACATTAAACAAAGCGAAAAGGCCGGTATTGTTATCATCCACCAGGAACTGGCTTTAAGTCCCTTTCTTTCCATCGCGGAAAACATGTTCATCGGCGATGAACGGGCAAAGTACAACATTATTAACTGGGATAAAACACGGGATGACGCGCTGACCTATATGAAAAAGGTGGGGCTTAACGAAAACCCCAACCTGCCGGTTAACAGGCTGGGGGTGGGCAAACAGCAATTGGTGGAAATTGCCAAGGCCCTCGCCAAGAACGCCAGGATCTTGATCCTTGACGAACCGACATCGGCGCTTAACGAAAAGGACAGCGCCCATCTGCTTGAGATTCTGCGTGAGCTTCGGGATAAGAACAACATTTCTTCGGTACTGATCTCCCACAAGCTCAACGAGGTAGCCGCGGTGGCCGACAGTGTTACCATTTTACGGGACGGAAAAACAATAGAAACCCTGGAAGTGGAGCGCGGCGCCCGGGGGGAAACATCCATCAGCGAGGACCGTATCATTAAAGGGATGGTGGGCCGGGAGATCGTTGATCGTTTCCCCAAGCGGACCAACCAAATCGGCGATGTTATTTTTGAGATAAAAAACTGGACGGTTTACAATCCGGACGATCCGGAGCGGAAAAAACTTGACAACATAAACATCACCGTCCACGCGGGGGAAGTGGTAGGTCTTGCGGGTTTGGTGGGCGCGGGACGTACGGAACTGGCGATGAGTGTTTTCGGCAAGTACTACGGGGACAATATCAGCGGGAAAACCTTTATCAAGGGCAATGAAGTGAATCTCAATACTATTTCCAGGGCGATAGAACACGGGGTGGCCTATGTAACCGAGGATCGCAAGGAATACGGCCTGGTCCTGATTCAGACAATCAAAGAGAATATCACCCTGGCAAAACTGAAAAAGATTGCCCGGGGAAATGTGGTTAACGAGCATGAGGAGATTGCGGCCGCCGAAGATTTCCGCAAGCGCCTTAATACCAAAACGCCGTCGATCCTGCAGTTGGCGGGAAATCTTTCCGGCGGCAATCAGCAGAAGGTGGTGCTTTCCAAATGGCTTTTCTCCGATCCTCAAATCCTTATCCTGGACGAACCAACCAGGGGTATTGACGTGGGGGCCAAACATGAAATTTACACGATCATCAACACCCTGGCCTCTCAGGGTATGGCCTGTTTGTTTATCTCGTCGGAGATGCCTGAGATCATCGGCATGAGCGACCGGATCTACGTTATGAGCGAAGGCAAAATCACCACTGAACTTCCGGGCAAAACGGCAACCCAGGAAGAAATTATGCATCATATATTGAGTAATTAAAAGGAGTCGGGAATGAATATCAGAGCTACGGTTTTAAAAAATAATATGCGGCAATACATGATGATCATTGCCCTTGCGGCGGCAATGATAGCCTTCGGTATATTAACAGACGGTATCTTCTTCAGGCCCGTAAACCTGACCAACCTGGTGCTGCAGAACAGCTATGTATTGATCCTCGCGGTGGGCATGCTGCTCTGTACCCTTACCGGCAATGTTGACCTTTCGGTGGGTTCCATTGTCTGCTTTGTGGGCGCTCTCTGCGGAGTAATGATGGTTGATCTTCAGTGGAATCCCCTGCTGACCATGTTCATCATACTGCTCATCGGAGCCGCCATAGGGGCGTGGCAGGGTTTCTGGATCGCCTTCGTGAATGTCCCCCCGTTTATCGCGACCCTGGCGGGGATGCTGATCTTCCGCGGACTGGGGCAGGTAATCATGAAGGGTCAGACCAAGGCCCCCTTCCCCAGGATGTTTCAGCTTATCGCTTCCGGTTATATTCCCGATCCCCTCAATGGTCTTAACATAGGCGCGGTAAGCCTTCATCTCCTTACCATTGTCATAGGGCTGGCGATTGTCGCGGCCATTGTGATAAGCGAGGTTCTTAAGCGGAAAAAACAGAAAGAATACAGCTTTGACGTACTGTCTCCGGGCATCTGGATCACGAAGGTATTGTTTATCGCCGTGGTGCTCATGTCATTTACCGTGGTATTTGCCCTGTATAGGGGTTTCCCGAATATTTTGATTCTTCTGGGCCTTCTTATCATCGGTTACCATTTTGTTTCCTCAAGAACGGTTCAAGGACGGCATATCTACGCGCTGGGGGGTAACAGAAAGGCGGCGCAGTTATCGGGGGTCAAAACCCAGTGGGTCATGTTCTGGATATACACCAACATGGCCATTCTGGCGGCGCTTGCCGCCATGGTTTTTACCGCCCGGCTCAATTCGGCGACGCCCAAAGCCGGCCAAAACTTTGAGATGGATGCCATCGCCGCTTGTTATGTCGGCGGTTCGGCGGTCTCAGGAGGCGTCGGGACCATCATCGGGGCGGTAGTGGGCGGTCTCTTTATCGGCGTCCTCAATAACGGTATGTCTATCATTGGCGTCAGTACCGATTGGCAGCAGGCGATCAAGGGTTTTGTACTTTTGGCGGCGGTGGCCTTCGATCTGTATTCCAAAAGAAGAAGCGCCAAATGACATTCAGGGCTTTTCGTTGTTTATGAAAAAGTACCGTAAGGGCCTGGATATTGAAAGGGCCGCCGTAAAATATTTGTTATAAGGAGTTAAGCATCATGATCAATCTGAAACAATACGAATTTTGGTTTATCGTGGGCAGCCAGGACCTGTACGGCGAGGAAACCCTCAGGGAAGTTGCGGAACACGCCCGGATTATGGCGGATGAATTAGATAAGGACCCGCTTATTCCCGGCAGGGTCGTATTAAAGCCCGTGGCAAAATCCCCCGAAGGCATACGGAAACTTTTTGAGGAGGCAAACGCCGCTTCCGATTGCGCTGGGGTCATTACCTGGATGCATACCTTTTCCCCTTCAAAGATGTGGATCGGCGGCCTTGCGGTCAACAAAAAACCGCTGCTTCATCTGCATACCCAGTTTAACCGGGATATTCCCTGGGCAGGTATCGACATGGATTTCATGAACTTAAACCAATCCGCCCACGGGGACCGGGAGCATGGGTACATACACGCCCGGATGCGCCTCCCCCGGAAGGTAGTCGCCGGGTTTTGGCGGGACGGCGAAGTCCGCCGCCGTATCGGGGTCTGGACGCGGGCCGCCGCCGCCCGGTTGGACGGGTTAAACTCGGTGGTCCTCCGGCTGGGGGACAATATGCGGGAAGTGGCGGTAACCGAAGGGGATAAGGTGGAGGCCCAGATCAAATTCGGCTGGCAGGTGAATACCTGGGGGATTGGGGACCTGGCGGAACGTTTCAGGGCGGTAAGCGATGACGAGGCGGAAGCCCTGGTAAAAAGCTACGAGGCTTCCTATGAGTTGTCCCCGGAATTGTCCCACCCCGGCAGGGGCCGGACGGCCGTAGCGGAACAGGCGAAAATAGAGATCGCCCTGCGAAGTATGCTGGAGGCGGAACACGCCGGGGCCTTTACCACCACCTTCCAGGATCTGCACGGCCTTCCCCAGCTTCCCGGCCTTGCCTGTCAGCGGCTCATGGAAGGGGGCTATGGGTTCGGCGGCGAGGGGGACTGGAAACAATCCATGCTGGTCCGTTCCGCGAAAATAATGGCCTCCGGGCTGCCGGGGGGCGTTTCGTTTATGGAAGATTACACCTACCATTTTGAGCCGGGCCGGGAAGCGGCCCTGGGGGCCCACATGCTTGAAGTCTGCCCTTCCATAGCCGCGGGGAAACCCCGGATTGAGGTACATCCCCTGGGGATAGGCGGTAAGGCGGACCCGGCCCGAATGGTATTTGACGCCGCCCCCGGCCCCGCGGTATTGGCAACGCTGGTAGACTTAGGCGGCCGGTTCAGGATGATACTCAACGAAATAGAAACCATCGGGATTGAAAACAACATGCCGAAACTTCCGGTGGCCCGGGCCCTGTGGAAACCCCTGCCCAATATGCGGGACGCCGCCGAATCCTGGATCATCGCCGGGGGAGCCCACCATTCGGTATACGCAAGCGCCCTTACCGCCGAATATTTTCAGGATTGGGCGGAAATGGCGGGGATCGAATGCGTGCTTATCGACCGGGATACCAAACCGCTTAGACTGCGGGAGGAACTCCGCTGGGGCGAAGCCTACTGGCAGGGCCGGCGCTAGGTAACGTATGAAGGATCTATACAAAACTTTACGGGAAGAAGCTTTCGAGGCCAACCGGGAAATCCCCCGGCGGAATCTGGCTATCTATACCTGGGGCAATGTTTCCGCCTTTGATCGTGCCGGGGGGGTTTTTGCCATAAAGCCTTCGGGGGTTGATTATGAATTATTAAACCCCGAGGCGATGGTCGTTGTCGACCTTGAGGGAAACATCGTCGCCGGCGCGGGGAGGCCCTCGTCGGATACCAACACCCACCGGATTCTCTACCGGGAGTTCCCCGGCATCGGGGGCATTACCCACACCCACTCAAGTTACGCGGCGGCCTGGGCGCAGGCCCGGAGGCCGGTTCCGGTTTTCGGCACGACCCACGCGGATCACGGGGCGGAGACGATACCCTGTACGGAGATAATGAGCGAAGAGGCGGTACGAAGCGATTACGAGACGGAAACCGGAAAGCTTATCGTCGGGACCTTCAGAAAGAACGGCCTCGATCCGGCCCATATATCCATGGTTCTGGTGGCGGGGCACGGACCCTTCACCTGGGGGAAAGACGCCGCCCAATCAATATACCACGGCGCGGTTCTGGAAGAAATCTGCAAGATGGCTTTTTTGACAATCAGCCTCAA
>JAISRD010000147.1 GCA_031273835.1 Treponema sp.
AGCGGCGCTCTGGAAAAACGGCAGGCCTTCCTCGACAAAACCCAGTTCCCCAAACTAAAGGAAGAATTCAGAAATTTTCACGCGGCCTTTGCCGCCATCTACAAAATGATGATCCAGAAACGGCTTATCCACGAGGACCCCTACAAGCACGAAGCCAAGGTGGGCGAGATAGTCGTACCCCCGGCGATCTCCAGCGAAGGGGACAGGATAGATCAGCTGACGATGAACCTTTCAAGCTACGATAACCAGTTGGATTTTCTGGTGAATTTTTCCCAGTTCAGCGTGGACTTTCTTACCATGGACATGATCAGGCGCATTTTGGCCCTGCTAAAATACATAGACTGGACCCGTTTTACCCAGAACGCCGCCCCGACCGGCACCACCGCGGCGGTCTTTGACGTGGTGAACCAGATAAGGATAGGCGGAGACCCCCTGGCGTCCAACGTGCTCAATGAATCCCTTTCCACGCTGAAAAACAATACCGCTTCCATTATGGCCTACCTCAAGGAAGCGGCCTTTTATAACCGGGAGAACTATAAACTTGAACTGCGGAAAAAACTAACCGGGAATATGCAGGCCGCCGAGGCAAACCAGGGGCAGATAAAAAAGAAATTCCCCGCCGCCATGCCCGGCAGGCCCTACTACCCCGATTTGGTCGAAGAGGTCATCAAGGAAGATTTTTCCCCCGGCGGGGAAAAGCTCAGGGAGAACGTTCTCAAACAGATAGATATTCCCGAAAAGAAGCCCAAGCTGGTAAAGGCCCCGGTTTCCTTCAAAGTTACCCTTTTGGACGGGCTTTTGGTGATAGGCTCCGCGGCCATCTCCCTAAGCGAACTTGCCCCCCGGCTGGATGAAAACAACCTGATACTCCAGAGCCGCAGGCAGAGTTTCTTTGAAAAGCTCAGGGCCCTCCTGCGGCGTATCTTTAACAAGGAACCCGATCCGGTGATCTATGAGGTTGAATACCTTGATACCGCCAAGGGGACCATGACAAAAGAAAAGGTCAACTTCCAGTTTTTCAGGGCCGATCTGGATAAAAAGATCCGTTCCTTTTCCTCCCTGGGGGGCCGGGGGGGAAGCACCGCCAAGCTTGAAAGCATGGAGGAAAAGCAGCTTCTGGGAATACTGGAAAGGGCCATACGGGACGCCCAGAATATCCATAAGACCCTTAACGGGCTGGATGAATTTTTCAAAGCCGCGGCTCCCAGGGAATCCAGGGAAAAGATCAAGGGGATCAAGCCCGAACTGGGGGCGATAAAAAACGCCATCATCAAGGCCAATCAAAAGCGCCACGAATACAGCGCCCAAATCGAAGAAGAGGAACAGCTTAAACGGCTGGGGATCAACCAGGACGACTAGAGGAGAATGATATCAATGAATAAAGCAGGAACCGTATTTTTGTTCACGGCCCTTCTTATGCCGCTCTTGAGGGCGGAGCTTTTTGCCGACCCCGACGGAAAGCTTTTCAAAAAACCCGGCTATGCCGAAACCCGTCCCGGAGTAATAAACCGTACCGAGCTGACGGCGGTTTTTTCCGGTGAGGAGGCGGAGCTTGATTTCCGCAAATCCTACCTGTCCAGCGAAGCCCAGATCTTTACCGCCCTGTACGAGGGGCTTTTTTCCTACAACCCCATTACCCTGGAGCCCGTTCCAGCGGCGGCGGCGGCCTGGCAGCTTTCGGAGGATAAAAAGATCTGGACCTTTACCATCAGGCAGAACGCCCGTTTCCAGAACGGCGAGCCCTTAAGGGCCGAAGATTTCCGCGCTTCCTGGCTTTCCATGCTGGACCCCAAGCGGAATTCCCCCTACTCCTCCCTCTACGACATTATCGAAGGGGCCAGGGATTACCGGCTGGGAAAAACCACCGATCCCGCGGCGGTGGGCATATCCACCGGGGGGGAAAAGACCCTGATTGTACGGCTCAACGCCCCGGCTTCGTTTTTTCCCAGTATGCTCTGCCATCATTCATTCTGCCCCATCGATCCGGCGGCGGTGGAGGGGAAAAACGATCCGCTGTCAAACGGCCCCTTTTTTATAAGCGAAAAGGGAAAGGGCTATCTGGTCCTTGAAAAAAACAGCCGTTACTGGGACGCGGACCGGGTTATACTGACCAAGATCACCGTCAAGTTTACCGAAGACGCCGACGAAGCTTCGGCCCTGTGGAATTCCGGCGAAGCCCGGTGGATTGCGGGAAATGTAAATATAGAGGCCCTGACCGACAGGAGCGGCATTGTGGTCAATCCCATGTTCGCCACCCACTACTACTATATACGTTCCCAGGGTATCTGGAAGGATCACCGCCTCCGGCGGGCCCTGGCTCTGGCCCTGCCCTGGGAGGAGCTGAGGGAGGGGCACATACTGCCCGCGGAAACCCTGGTTTACCGCATGCCCGGCTATCCTGAAATTGGAGGCCTGGAAACCGACGTGGAAGAGGCCCGGCGCCTGCTTGCCGAAGCGGGCTATCCCGGGGGGGCGGGCCTGCCGGAACTGGTTATACGGATCACCCCTTCGGAGGACGCGGACCGCATAGGCAGGCTTATGGCCGCCTCCTGGATGGACAAGCTCGGCATACCGGTAAAACTCGACGTGATTCCCTTTAACCGCTATTTTCAGTCCTTAAAACAGGACAATTACCAGGTAGGTTCCACCACCTGGATCGGGGATTTTGCCGATCCCTATACCTTCCTGCAGATGTGGCGGCGGGATTCAAACCTCAACGACGCCCTCCACGACGACGACGATTATGAGGAGCTGATGGAAAAATCCATGACCGAGGAGGGGCAGGATCGCTTTGCCATACTGGGCGAGGCGGAACAGCTGCTCCTTGACCGGGGTACGGTGCTGCCCATTTCCTATTCGCCGGCCCTTAACATCATCGACACCGGCGAGCTGGACGGCTGGTTCCCCAATGCCCTGGACATACATCCCTTTAAATACTTCCGGTTCAAGGCCTTTAAGCCCCTGCCGGGGGTCGCCCTGAGGTAGGTAAAACAAAAAACCTATGTACGAAACACGGCAAATTGCCGCTAGCTTCGTTCCCCGGTTTGTGATATAATGGTTATGATGAGCAAGAACGCCAAGGGGTTCCAGGTCGATCAGAAGGTTGTATACCCCAGCCAGGGGGTGGGGGTGATCAAGGCCATCGAGAATAAGGAATTCAAGAAAGAAGAAATTCTCTATTACCAGATATACATTGAAGTTTCCGACATGACCATCATGGTTCCGGTGGATAAGGCCGAAGAACTGGGCATACGGTCCATAGTTCCCAGGGATGACGCCCTCAGGGCGCTGGAACTTATAGGGGAGGCCTTTGATCCCATCCCTTCCGACTGGAAACTCCGGTATCAGATGAATCTGGACCTTCTTAAAAAGGGAAGCGTTACCGATATAGCCGCCATAGTCCGGTCCCTCTACCACCGGAGCAAAGTAAAGGAACTGCCCATACTGGAGCGGAAACTCTACGATTCGGCGCTGAAACTGCTGGAAGACGAGGTTTCTTTTTCCCTCCGCAAGCCCAAGGAAGAGGTTGAAACGATGATCTTTAACCGCCTGGAATTGAAGTAAGCGCCCCTTTTTTATTTTTCGCTTTACCGGTATAGTAACGGATAGAATGAACATCACCGAAGCTTTTCAGGGTGGTCCGGCGCATCCTGGCATTATCGCGGCGGTCATTACGGCAGCCGGTTCTTCAAGCCGCATGGGAGCGGTGAAAAAAGAGTACCGGCCCCTGGGCGGCGAGCTTGATCGCGACGGAAGGCCCCTTTCGGTGCTGGCAAAGGCCGCCCTGGCCTTTGCCGCCTGCCCACGGATAGATCTTGCGGTGATTACCGTGCCCACAAACCCGGCGCTGGGGGAATTGGCCGCCCGAAAGGTACTGCCCCGGAGGATACTGGAACCGGATTTCCGGCCCCGCTTCCTCTTTGTCGCGGGCGGCCCCACCCGGCGGAGTTCGGTGCACCATGCCCTTACCCTGCTGGACGCGTATAACCCGTCTTTTGTACTTATCCACGATGGCGCCCGGCCCTGGACCGATCCTTCCCTGATTGACCAGGTCATTGACACGACCCTGGAACACGGGGCCGCCATCCCCCTGCTCCCCCTGACGGATACCCCCAAGGAAATAGACGATTCCGGCTTCATTAAACGCCACCTGAGGCGGGCCATGGTGGGGGGCGCCCAGACTCCCCAGGGCTTTGCCTTTCCGGAAATACTTTCGGCCCACGAGGAAGCGGCGAAACGGGAACGCTGGGAAGGGCGGGTATACACCGACGACGCCGAAATTTGGGGGGAATTTGTGGGTCCCGTGGCGGCCGTTACCGGTTCGCTGGAAAACCGGAAAATTACCTTCCCTGAGGACCTGGAAATGCTTCCGACGGAAATAATGGAACCGGACAAACTAATCGTCAACGATTGATCCCTATGATCCGCATCGGAATAGGCAGGGACATACACAGGCTTGTTGAGGGGCGGCGTTTTCTCCTGGCCGGAATTGAGCTGCCCGCCGAAAAGGGCGAACTGGGCCATTCCGACGGCGACGTACTTGCCCACGCGGTAACCGACGCCCTGCTGGGCGCCGCCGCCCTGGGGGATATAGGGGAATTCTTTCCCCCCGGGGATCCCCGCTTTAAGGACGCGGATTCCATGGACCTATTGCGCCGGGCCGCGGAATCGGTAAAGCGGGCCGGCTGGGAGCTTATCAATATCGACTGCGTGGTGATCTGCGAAAAGCCCGCCATACTCCCCCACCGGGACCGCATACGGGAAGCCCTCGCCGGCGCTTTGGGCCTTGACCCGGAGGCGGTTTTTGTCAAGGGCAAAACCGCGGAAGGATTGGGCCCCGCAGGGGAAGGGCTGGCGGTGGAGGCGGAAACGGTCTGCCTTTTGGGAAAAAAGGAAGATCCATATTGAAAGCGATGTTGAAAGTGACGAAAAAAACGGCCGCGGATAAACCCGCCTCCTCCCCGGACTGGGAGGACATAATCGGCAGGCTGAAAAAATGGCGCAGAGATTTGGAGGACCCTTCGGTCAGCACCGTGGCGGAACGGTACAACAAGGATCCCTGGGCGGTGCTGGTTTCCACGATACTGTCCCTCCGTACCAAAGACGAGGTTACCCTGAAAACTTCCGGGGCGCTGCTTGCAAAAGCCCCGGATCCGGAAAAACTCTTAACCCTGACGGAAGAAGAAACCGCCGCCCTGGCCTACCCCGCGGGATTTTACCGGACCAAGGCGGCCAATCTGCGGAAAATCGCCGCCCTGCTCATCGAAAAATACGGCGGAAAGGTCCCCGCGGATCTTGACACCCTCCTGGAACTGCCCGGAGTAGGACGGAAAACCGCAAACCTCGTAATCACCGAGGCCTTTAACAAGCCGGGCATATGCGTGGACATCCACGTCCACCGGATCTCCAACAGAACAGGCTGGCTGCAATCCGCGGGGCCCGAAGAAACGGAAATGATACTGCGGGACATACTGCCCGGAAAATTCTGGAAACCCATCAACCCCCTGCTGGTCCTCTACGGGCAGAAACTCTGCAGGCCCGTGAGCCCCTTCTGTTCCCGCTGCGTCATCAAAGAACACTGCGGGCAAAGGGGGATTGAAAAATCCCGTTAACCCCCGTGAATTATCCGGAATAAGCCCCAAGCCCTGTCAATCGCCGCCATCCTCCGAACCGGAACGCTCCCAATGGGGCTTTGAAACGGGGTCCTCCTCCTCCGGAGGGGGATTCCGTTCTTCCTCGGCGGCCCTTTCCGCCGCCTCCCTGGCTTTCCGTTCATCCCTGGCCAGTTTGCGGTTGTACATAAAGACCGCCAGGGCCGCGAAGATAACGCCGTCCATCAGGTACTTTTCCCATTTTTCAGGCAGGGCCACAATGTTGAAGTGCCTGAGGACGCTGTAAAGTATAAGCAGCCCCCCCAGCGCGGCGGTAACGATCAAAAGGGCCTTTCTGCTTACTTTCACCGGTTACTCTCCTTTAACGCCCATTTCCAGAATAAGCTCCACCTCTCCCCTGGAAAGCTTCAGGGTCCTGGCAATTTCATCGGCCCCCCAGCCCTGGCGGGCAAGTTTTATCACATTTTCCCTGGCCGCTATGGGAGGCGCCCCCTTGGCTCCGGCGGGCTTCCGTTCACCCTTCTCTTTTTGAAGGGCCCCCTTAAGCTTCACCATCTCCTGGGTTTCCTTGCTCAGTTCCTCAAAGCGGGTCTCCGCCCGGGCAAGCCATTCGCGGGCGGTCTGCATGGATTCAATTCTGTTTTCAATTTCCTTAAGGTTGTCGTCCAGCCGGGCAAGCTTATCCGCCGCCGTTTTAGCCCGCTCGTCCGCGGCGGCGAGCCTTTCGATGGCGGGCCGGAAGGATTCAAGTTCATCCTGAAGCTCCTCAATGTCCCCGGTACAGCGTTTCAGGGCCGTCTGGGTTTCCTCAAGGAGCTTGAAGTTCCGGTCCACCTCGCCGGAGGTTTCATCCAAAAGCCGGTTTTTCTTTTCGAGCCTCTGGAATTTTTCCTCCGCGTTCTTAGCGGCCTCTTCCAGCTTGTGAAGTTCGACCTGCACGGACATCAACACGTCGTTGGAATTGGTCACATCCTTGAGTTTTTCCTCCACCGATTGGGAGGTTTGGATAAGCCGGTTAAAGTCCTTTTCCATAAGTTCAAAGCGGTGTTTTTCCGAAAGGAAACGGGTCATTTTGGAGTTAACCTCGTCCTCAAGCCGGCGTATCTTGACAAACTGGGCTTCCAGCTGGGCCGCTTCCAGGCGGCGCTGATCAAGGCCGGAAAGATCCCCCTTAAGGTCCTCCATGCGCCGTTCCAGTTCGGTACGCAGTTCATCGGCCTTGTCGAAGAGCCTGGTCTGGGCGGTGAATTCCGAAAGCTGCCTGCGGACTTCCTCGATGCCGCTTTTTACCAGGGCAATACGGTCGTCGGTTTCGTTCACCAAATCGTGGGTTTTCCGCCGGGCATCCTCGATGGAATCCTCCGCGTCCCGCATCTGCGCAGCGAAGCGGGACTGCCAGGCCGCCATATCCCTGCGGGCCGATTCCTCGGTTTCCTTGATACGGACATTCCATTCCTCGGCGGAGGCGGCAATGGCCTTTAACTGTTCCTCCAGCCCCCGCTGATTGGTTTTAAGAACCTCGTTCATTCCCAGGGCATAACGGTTTATCTCGGCCTTGGCGGCGTTTTCCGCCTGGATCTTTGTTTCTTCCAGATCCGAGGCAAGCCGGCTTTGCAGCGATTCCAGGGCGGTGTCCATGGAAACCATGTTGGCCCGTATCCCTTCCTCCAGGGCGCCGGTTTCCGCCTTGAGGTCCTCCAGGCGCTTTTTCAAATCCTCCCCATAGCTCAGTTCCAGGCCGCGCCGTCCGGCCTCGGCGGAAGCGGCAAGGGAGCTGAGTTTACCCTCAAGGCCCGACTGCCATTCATTGAGCCGGGTATCAATAGCCCCGTCCCGCCGGGCAAGGTCGGCAAAAAAATCATCCTCGAATATTTTAAGTTTTTCCGACACGTTATCGTAGGCCGAACTTTTGAGGCCGTTGAGTTCCTGTTCCAGGGCCTCCATATCGGCCCTGAGGGCACTTACATCGCCGCCGAAGGCCGCCGCGGCCTCTTCCCGTATCAGCTTTTGCTCTTCCTCAAAAAGGGCAAAGTCCCTGCGTACCCGTTCCTCGGTATCCTCCATGGCCATGCGGAGCTGTCCGTCCAGCCTGCCCGCGTCGTCCGCGAGGCGGGCGAATTTTTCCCATTGTTCCGCCTGGACGCCGCTGTACTCGCTGAGCCGCTTTTCCGTTTCCGTAAGGATACGCTGTTCCGCCCGGGCGGCCTTTTCCTCAAGCTCCGCCCCCAGGGCTTTAATCCGCTCGCCGGTTTCCTCCGCGGCGGCGTTCCACTGGGCCTGCTGGGACAGGGCCAGGGCGTCCAGGGCTTCCATATCCCGCTTCCACTCGGCCGCCTGGGTCAGGGAAGTTTCCCGGTATTCCTTTAGTTTCTTTTCTATGGATTCCTGGAAACGGCGGACCCGCTCCTGGGCTTCTTCCCTGAACTTTACCAGCGCCGCCTCCTCAAGCTTGCCGGCCCTGTCCCCCGCCCTCTCAAGGGCGCCGCCGAGGGCGTTGTTTATCGTTTCAATATCCTCCGCGAGACGGGCCTTGCGCTCGGCCTCGACGCGGTCCACCGCCTGACGGTGATCCTCCACCCGGCGCTCAACGGTTTCCGCCGCGGCCTGGAGATCCAGCACGGCCGATTTGACCGAAGCGGTGAGGGCCTCGGCGGTTCTTTCCAGGGCGAAGGCGTTTTCCCTTTCAAAACGGAGTTCCACCCCGCCCAGATCCTTTTCTATGTCGTCAAGCCGGGTCTTAAGAGCCGAAACCAGTTTTTCCGTATGCTCCACAAAGGCCGCCTCGTCCTTAAGGCGGCTTAGATTTTCCTGTACCCTGGCGGTCGTGCGGACCAGATCTTCCAGGGACTTATCGTAAACGGCGATACGTTCGCCGATTTCGGCTATGGCGGCGGCCTTGTCCGCCAGATCTTCCTTGGTTATGTTGATCCGTTCAAGAACCTCCAGGGCGACGCTTTTTTCAACCCCCAGGTTGACCGCGTAATCCCTCACCGCGGCGGCCCTTTCCTCGGTAAAGACGGCGATTTCTTCCTTGAGCCGCTTACCGTATTCCCTGGCAAGATCCACCGAGCGGTTATTCCGGTCCAGATAGCGGATCAGAACGATGGCCAGGACGCATATCCCCAGGGTTAAAAGATTTCCTACGGTAAAAAAATCCATCACCTTAGCCTAACACATATTTCCGTAATTGGCGATAGTCGGAAAAAATAAAACAGCCCCCCCGGGTCCCGCCGGATCCGGCGGCGGGGGCCGCCGGGGTCCTGAAAAGGCCCGTACTCAGGAAGTTCCGCCGGATCAGGGCCGCCCCCATCCCCGCCGCCAAAGCCCCCTCCGCGTCATAACCGGGGCTGTTCCCCACGTAGAGTATCTCCGCCGGGTCAAGGCCCAGTTCCCGGGCCAGAAGCAGGAAGGGCCTGTCCTGAGGTTTAAGGGAACCGGTTTTTTCAGAGGAAAGGGCCGTGTCGAAAAGGCCCCCCAAACCGAGCAGTTCAAGTTTTCTCTCGGGGGGAAAGTCGGAAAGGACCCCCAGCCGCAGCCCCGCCCCGCGGAAAGCCTTGAGGGTTTCCTTAAGATGGGGGAAGGGCCGTATCCGGGAAAAATGGGCCTCCCAGCCACGGTAGATGAGGGTTTCGGCCTTTTCCCTAAGCCGCCGGGGGTCCTGCTTGAGGATCTTCCCCATCAGCAGGGCCTGGGTTTCGTAAAAGTCCGGAATTCCGGTTTCAGAGGCATCCGGGCCGCTTTTTGAGCTATCCGGGCCCCCGGGGACGTCCCGGCGGTGAAACAGGGACCTGACCTTGCTAAAGGCCGCGAAAAACCGGAAATGGGGAAGCAGAGAGGGGAGGACCCGGAAGTAGAGGCGGTAATTCGGATAGAGAGTCCCGTCAAGATCAAACCCTATGCCCCGAAACACGATACCCCTCCTCCTTACCATTATTATACTACGGCGGGGAAAAAAATTAAACCGGGACGGCACGGACAAAGGGAAGAATTTTAACCACAAAAATAAATCACTTTAGTCTCAGCGCGGTTCCCGCTGCCTGTCCGGCGGGCGGGCCTTGTCCGGCAGGGGCCTTTCATGGTATTTTCCAGGGGATGGCTAAACGGACCGGGGCTGACTTTTTTGATACGCTTCAGGGGATCACCGAATCCTGTCTTACCCGGCGGCGGAGAAAACAGCGGATCAAAAAGGAAAAACAGCGCAAAAAGAATGTAATCGTCGACTGGATAGAGGCCTTTCTCTGGGCCGCCGGGGTGGTGCTTTTGATAAACCAGTACCTTTTCCAGGCTTATCAGATACCTTCGGGTTCCATGATCGACACCCTGCTGATCAAGGATCACATTTTTGTCAATAAGATCATTTACGGCCCGGAACTGCTTCCCGGTATGGGAAAGCTCCCCAGCCCCGTCAGGCCCAAACGGGAGGACGTGATCATCTTCGAGAACCCCGATTATTTTTCCAACGGACCGGTATTCGACATCGCCCAGCGTATTATCTATATGCTTACCCTGTCCATCGTGGATATCGACAGGGATGAGTCGGGGAACCCCAGGGTTCATTTTCTTATAAAACGGGCCGCCGGCATGGGGGGCGATCACTTTGTGTCCCGCCGGGGCGAACTTTTTATACGCTTTGCCGGGGAAGACCGCTGGGTATCCGAGCGGGACCATGCGGCGGCGGCGGGCTTTAAGCATAACCTGTCCCGGCTCCAGAAGGAAGAAGATTATCAGGCCATTGAGGCGGCCGGCAGGGTTTCGGCCTATATAAATCTGGGCCTTATGCCCCCGGCGGAACTTGAGGAGGCCGCCTCGGGGGCCGGGAGGATCTACGATTCTTTAACCAGGGAAGAGGCCATGCTCCGGGTTATACGTTCCGCGGCCCCCCATGATGAACGCTACCGGGCTTGGTATAATAAACAGGTCCAGGGCTGGTATGTTCCCGAAGGCCGGGCGCTTCCCCTGGGGGATAACCGGGATAACTCCCAGGACGGCCGTTTCTTCGGTCCCGTGAAGCTGTCGAAAATTCTGGGCAAGGGTTCGCTGATTTACTGGCCCGGAAACCGCATTGGCTTTATCCGTTAAACCGGGTTTATTTGCTCAGATGGTGGAGGCAGGAATTGGCAAACAAATGGCGGCAGTATTCCTATGTGGCGCAGAAGAACTATCTGCGCAGGGTCAGGGTTATCCTGGCCTGGGCCTTCGTGTTTTTCGTGGTCTATTCCCTGATAACGGGGCTTTTCTTTTCCAACCTGGTGCTTGAAAATGACACCATGAAACCCGGCATGCTTTCAGGGGATCGCTTTATTTTTTCCTCGTATACCATAAACCACCTGTTCAGGGATAAATCTTCGGGGGCCCTCCCATTCCGCAGGGGGCAGGTTGTCCTGCTGGACCGTTCCGCCGGGGAACGGCGTAATGTCGTAAAAACAGTATTCGACGCGATGCTGCGTTTCGTCAGCTTCCAGCGGCTGAGCCTCTTTACCAGGGAAGATACGGTTTTTGTAAAGCGGGTGATCGGCCTTCCGGGGGACACGATTTCGATGGAAAACTTCGTGATGCGGATCAAACCGGCGGGTCAGGATTATGAGTACACTGAATTTGAACTTTCCGAAAAGGATTATACTCCCGACATACCCCAGGTCTCACCGTTTTGGGATGAATCCATACCCTTCTCCGACTCCATGGACAGCATAACCCTTAAGGATGAGGAATGTTTTCTCCTCTCCGACGACCGGGGCAATACCAACGATTCCCGAACCTGGGGGCCGGTCAAGGCGGATACCATAACAGGCCGGGCCCTGGTCCGCTATTGGCCGGTAACAAGGTTTGAAATCCCCTGAGCGGGAGGGGGAAGTCTCCGGCGCTGTTTCCCTCTATCTTCATATTCCCTTCTGCGAAACGAAATGCGCCTACTGTGATTTTTATTCGGTCCCCCTGGCCCGGTTCCCGGGGACGGGACCCCGCCGCGCTTTGGGGGATCGCCTTTTCCTTATTAACCGTTACATCGACGTCCTGCTTGCCGAAACGGAGCGGCTCCTTTCCTCACTGGAGGCGGAGGGATTGGGGGCCCCTTCCGTCCCCACGGTATACATAGGCGGGGGCACCCCTTCGCTTTTGGGAGCGGGGATAGGCCGGCTGCTGGACGGTGTTATCGGGATCGCCGGAGCGCGCCGCGGAGGTCCCGCGGCGCTTGCGGGGCTTCCGGCGGAAATTTCGGCGGAAGTTCCGATGGAAATCACCGTGGAGGCCAATCCCGAATCGGCGGACGCCGCCTTCCTCGGGGCCTGCCGTTCAAGGGGGGTAAGCCGCCTTTCCCTGGGGGTACAGAGCTTTAACGAACGGAGCAGGCGCGCCGTGGGACGCGGCGGGGATACCGGGGATCTGGTTTTTCACCTTGCGGAGGCGGCGGAGATCTTCGGTTCCGGCCTGTCGGTGGATCTTATGACGGGGCTCCCCTTCCAGACGGAGGCCGTTCTGAAAGCCGATCTTGAGCGGGTCCTCGTTTTCGCTCCCGGCCACATTTCCCTCTATTCCCTCACCGTGGAAGATGGCACCCCCCTGGGGTCCCGGAAAGGGGACGCGGCGCTTCTCCATCAAGCCGGCCCCCGGTTCCCCCCGATGCCTTCCCCCGATGAGGCGGACAGACTATGGCTTACCGGCCGGGACGCGCTGGAACAGGCGGGGTATGAGCAGTACGAGGTGTCCAATTTTGCCCTTCCCGGTAAACGCTGCGCCCACAATATACGGTACTGGCGCATGGAAAACTGGCTGGGCGCGGGGCCTTCCGCGTCGGGTACGATCATCCGGGGAGGCCCCCTCACGGGCGGATGCTCCGGAAAACGCATAAGCTATGGGCCCGATACGGAAGCGTTTCTTTCCGGCCCCCTTCCCCTTACGGAGTATCTCGACCGGAATACCCTTATCAGGGAAAGCCTGCTTATGGGTTTCCGTTACCGCGAAGGACCCGATACGAATCTGTTTAAGCGGCGCTTCGGAACCGGCGTTGAACAGACCATACCCCGGACTCTGGAGGCATGGCGGAAGAAACGCGGTCCCGGCGGCAAAGCCCTTGCGGAGAAAGAAAGGCCGGCCCTGTCAGGAGCAGGATTGGCCCTGCTCAACCCTTTTTTGCTTGACGCCTTCGCCGAACTGGAATCTTAAAGATCGACCACAAGATCGACCACAGATAAGAAGAAAATTTAACCGCAAAAAACACGAAAAGCACGAAGGTAAAGAAAGGAAAAATGGGAGAAAAAAGGAAAAATTTCTTTTTTTCTCCTTCCTTTGCGAATAAATTGAGTTTATTTCCATGCCGGAGCTCTACGGATGGCTCGTAGAGTTCTACAGATAGTCCGTAGAAATGCCGTCCGCAGGAAGTGGACGTTGAGGATCGTTTCAAGGGGGCTTAAGATTGTTTCGGGAGCGCCTGGAACCGGGAGTTTCTGAGCCTGTAACATTTTGGTGGTAAATCCCGGGCGGTTTTCCCTCATTCGTTTCCCCCCGGGGGGTTGCGTATGAGAACAGGGCGAAATTGGACTAAAATGATTGACAAAATAATGTCAAAGATATAAATGATATATTAAAATGAAGCAATGAAATTTTATAAATTAAGGATTTGCA
>JAISRD010000191.1 GCA_031273835.1 Treponema sp.
GGGGAGGACCTGGGCCTTGTCGGGGAGATTGAGACGGTGGACGCCGCGCTCCTCAACACCCTGCTGGATTCGGCGGTCATCCCGGTCATCTCGTCGGTGGCCCTGGGCTTGGGGGAGGATGCGGGCCGTTCCCTCAACATCAACGCCGATACCGCGGCCGCCAAAATCGCCGGCGCCTTAAAAGCGGAGAAGCTGGTCCTTATGACCGATGTGCAGGGTATACTCCGGGATGTCCAAAACCCGGATTCCCTGATGAAGGTGATAAGCCGTAACGAAGTGGAGGGCCTCAAGAACGAAGGAATCGTAACCAGGGGCATGATCCCCAAGCTGGACTGCTGTACCCTTGCCCTGGACGATGGGGTCAAGCGGACCCACATCATAGACGGTCGTCTGCCCCACGCCCTCCTCATCGAGATTTTCACTGACGAGGGCATAGGAACGATGATTGAATAGAACGAACAAATTGTAAGCGTTTTTCGCGCAAGGGATAGAAGTGGAAATCCTTTTTTGCCCCAAGGGGCAAAAAAGATTGGAGCGGATAGCCTGGTCCCGGCCTTTGGCCGGGATGCGCCTAACCTACGAAGTAGGTGATTAAATAAATTTCCTTGCAGCACAGCCCGCATGGGCTGATGCGCCCAGTCTACGAAGTAAGCATTAATGCCCGGAATTTTGCCTGGGTAACATAATGAGAGGTGAGAAAATGAGCGATGTGTTTATGAATACCTACCACCGGCTGCCGGTGACTTTCGCGCGGGGGGAAGGGGCGTGGCTTTGGGGCGTTGACGGGAAGAAGTACCTGGATTTTACCGCCGGTATCGCGGTCAACTGCCTGGGGCACAATCATCCGGCTCTGGTGAAGGCTATCGCGGATCAGGCGGCGAGGCTCTGCCATGTGAGCAACTACTTCCAGAGCGATGTGACCGCGGCTTTTGCGGAACGGCTTGTGGCGGCTTGCGCTCCGGCGGGGATGAAGCGGGTGTTTCTCGCCAATTCCGGCGCGGAGGCCAACGAGGGGGCTTGTAAGATAGCCCGCAAGTATTCCCTTAAAAAATACGAGCCGGGGCGGCACCGGATCGTGACGCTCAAGGGGAGTTTCCACGGGAGGACTATCACCACGCTGTCGGCTACGGGGCAGGAGAAGTTTCACAAGGATTTCGGGCCCTTTACCGAGGGTTTCCTGTTCGTCCCTTCCGGGGACTTGGACGCCCTTGACCGGGCGCTGGACGCAAACACAACGGCGGGTTTCCTGATCGAGGCGGTGCAGGGGGAAAGCGGCATCCTCCCCCAGGAGGCCGCATACATAGAGGCGGCGGCGAAGTTCTGCGCCGAGCGGGATATACTCCTCATGTTTGACGAGGTTCAGTGCGGGGTGGGGCGGACCGGGGCCTTCCTGGGCTGCGAGGCCTACGGTGTAAAGCCCGATGTGGTTACCCTTGCCAAGGGTCTCGCGGGCGGCGTTCCTGTGGGGGCGGTCCTGGCGGGGGAAAAGGCCGCGGGCGTCCTCGAAGTGGGGGATCACGGCAGCACCTTCGGGGGGAACCCCCTGGCCGCAGCCGCGGGGCTTGTGGTTTTGGAAACGGTGGACAACCCCGCTTTCCTTGGGGACATCAAACGGAAGGGGGATAAGTTTCAGGATACCCTGCGGTCCTGGAAGCATCCCCGGATAAAAGGGGTCCGGGGCCGGGGGCTTATGATAGCGGCGGATCTGGATACCGAAGCCTGGCCTGTTCTGGAGGCGGCTATTGCCAAAGCCGGCGGCCCACATCTAGGGTCGAAAGACCCAGGGCTGCTCATGCTGTCGGCCGGGCCCAATACCCTGCGGTTCCTCCCGCCGTATATCATCAGCGACGGGGAGATAGAACAGGGGCTTGAGATATTAAAGGGGTGTTTGTAAAATAGTATCCGGCGTCATTGTTTTGCGAAAGGATGGGCTAAATGAAAATAGGAATTGGGATAGATACCGGCGGGACCTATACGGACGCGGTGCTGTACGATTTTGAGGGTAAGGCAATCCTGGGGAGCGCAAAGGCCCTCACCACAAAGAACGATTTGGTTATCGGAATTTTAGACGCCCTGGACAAGCTTCCCGGGGATCTGGTCAGGGGTGCGGAACTCATTTCCCTTTCCACGACTCTTGCCACAAACGCCTGCGTTGAGGATAAGGGGGGTAATGCCAAACTCATCTTTTTCGGCGGGGATAAAAAAATCATTGATGAATCAGGCGGGAAGTACGGACTGCCGCCGGCAAAGGATATTTATATCCAGGAAAGTTATACGAAATTTTCCGGGGAAATAACACGCGAGGTTGATTGGGATCTGTTCCGGCTAAGTATAGACGGGACTTTTGATGACTTTGACGGCGTGGGGATCATTGAAATTAACGCGATGAAAAACGGCGCGGTGGTGGAGCGAAAGGCGAAAACCCTGTTTCAGGAGCGGTACGGGACGCCCGTGGTGTGCGGGTATGAATTGTTTTCGGAACTGAACTGTTTGCAGCGCGGCGCAAGCACCCTCTTAAACGCCCGGTTGTTTCCGGTGATCAAGGAATTCCTTGGGGCCATCAAAACAGCCATGGACCGCCGGGGTATTAAGGCCGCGGTAGTTATTGTGCGCAGTGACGGCAGCCTGATGTCCGGGGAGTTCGCCGAAGTGCGGCCCGTAGAAACCCTGCTCTGCGGTCCCGCTGCCAGCGTGATTGGCGCGGTAAAATTATCGGGTAATGAGAACAGTATTATTGTCGATATGGGGGGGACTACCACCGATATTGCCATGGTTAAGAACGGATTTCCCGTCATGGTTACCGACGGGGTGAGTATAGGCAAGTGGAAAACCTTTGTGGATGGGCTGTATGTAAAAACCTTCGGGCTTGGGGGTGATACCGTCATACACTACAATGAAACGAAGCTGTTTTTGGAGGATCACCGGGCGGTTCCGCTCTGCGTTCTGGCGGCGAAGTACCCCGTAGTTTTGGACAACTTGAAGAAATTGGCGGATAATCCTGATAAACACCATTTGTACCTGCACGAACACTACCTGCTGGTCAGGGACCTTCCCCAGGGACCGAGGTTCACGGAGGAGGAAAAAACCCTCTGCC
Source organism: Treponema sp. (assembly GCA_031273835.1). GTDB lineage: Bacteria > Spirochaetota > Spirochaetia > Treponematales > Breznakiellaceae > JAISRD01. Next base: position 3,095 of record JAISRD010000191.1, read on the forward strand.
GCGCCCTGAAAAAGGGGCCGCTGATCCTTCAGGACGCCGCGGCCGCGGTGGGCAAGGATATTTACAATTTCAAGGTTTCCCGGCTGCTCAAAGAGGGTTTTGTGCAGCTTTGTAGTCTCACGCCGACCGACATCATGCACATCAAAGGGGATTTTACCGGGTTTTCCACGGAAGCCGCGATTCTGGGGGCTCAGATTGTTGCCTTTAACACGGATACTACGGTTCCGGAACTGTGTTATCAGGTGTATGACGAGATAAAGCGCAAGCTTTATGTTACCATCGTCAAGGTTCTTCTGGAAAACAAAGATAAGCACTACATGAAAAACGGAGTTACCGGTGACGCCGAGAGATTGCTAAATGAGAGTTATACTATCGTGAGCAGGGCCCAGCGGCCCGCGCCGGGTACGCCTCCCCAAACGGCGGCGCAGGGCGGGGCCGCCCTCCTTTCCCTCTCCTTCAACACCGGTTATACCCTGATCGGAATCGGCGCCCCGGTTCATATTTTCC